>NZ_JBHYYB010000120.1:0-23696 GCF_042752535.1 Kitasatospora sp. NPDC059327
TTTTAACTCCATTTGGTTGGGTGTGGCCTGTTTATTTTTTTTAAACCACCCACCCCCCCCCCGGGGGGGGGGGGGGCGCCCGGGACCCCCCGGCCCCCCCCCACGGACGCGCTGCCAGGGCCCGGCATCCGTGAAGTGCACGTCGTAGCGGTCCTGCTCGCACAGGAGCCGGTCGAAGGTGTCCACCCCTGCGGCGACACGGCCGAGGTGGCGGAAGTACCCGAAGCGTTCCACGGCGGGTGCCATCACCACGAGCAGGTCGGCCGGGCGGCCGGCAGCCGCGCCGAACGCGTGCGGCAGCCCGGGCGGGACGACCACCAGGTCGCCCGCGGTGACGGCGGTCGACCGGTCACCGAGCAGGAACTCCACCGTGCCGCCGAGCACGTAGAACAGTTCGGCGGACCGTGCGTGGTAGTGCGGCCTGGCGCCGTCCGCGCCCTCCGCCAGCACCAGGCGGTTGGCACCGAACGCGCCACCGGGTGGCGAGGCGCTGGCGTCACCGTCGGCCAGCAGGTGGAAGGCGCTGCCGGCGGCCAGGGCGACGCGTTCGGCATCGGCCGCACGGACGACCACCACCGGCGCCGTCCCGGGCAGCGGCTCACGGGTGACCTGGGACGGGGGACGGGGGCTCGGGTGGGACGGCATGGTGGGGTCCTTCCTGGGTGGCCGACCGGTCGGGATCCATTCGAACGCGGGAATAGCGGCCGAACCAGGAGCAGTTGGCGATGGCACCGATCGGTGATCGTGATGGGTCGGCCCCGAGGCGTACCGCGCGCGCACCGCGACCGCACCGGGCACGAGCCGGCACGTCCGGAGAGCGACGGCCCGGGAGCACCGCGCCGGACAGAGCACACCGAGGGGGATCGTGGAACTGCGGCAGCTGGCGTACGTCGTCGCGGTGGCCGAGGAGGGCGGGTTCGGCCGCGCCGCCGAGCGGCTGGGCATCGTCCAGTCGGCGGTCAGCCAGCAGGTCCAACGGCTGGAACGCGAGCTCGGGGTGCTGCTCTTCGACCGTTCGACCCGGCGCGTCCGGCCGACGGCCGCCGGTGAGCGCCTGCTGCCGGAGGCCCGGGCGGTCCTCGTGGCGGCCGACCGCACCCGCCGGGTGGCCGCCGAGATCGCCGCCGGGGCCGACGGCACGCTCCGGCTGGGAGCCGTCCACGGGCCCGGCGACCGTCTCTACGCCGTTCTGGCCGCGCTGGCGGACGTCGCGCCGCGCCTGCGCGTCCGGCTCCTCCGGGCCGCCCCGGCGGAGCGGCTCGCCCTGGTCCGCTCGGGTGAGCTGGACGCCGCCTTCGTCCGCGGTCCGGCCACCGAGCCCGGGCTGGACCTCCTCGCGCTCTGGAGCGACCCGCTGTACGCCGCGCTGCCCGCCTCCCACCCGCTCGCCGATGTCGCGCCGGGCGATCCGGCCGGTGCCGCGTCTGACGGTCAGGCACCCGACGGACCCGCCCCACTGCCCCTGGCCCACCTGCGCGACCTTCCGCTGCGGCTGGCCCCCCGCGCGCACAACCCGCCGTTCCACGACCTGGTCACCGCCGCCTGGCACGCGGTCGGCGGAACCGCACCGGTGCCCGGCCCGCCGTTCACCACCCTGCGCGAGACGCTCACCGAGATCGCGGCCGACGCCCCGTCCTGGACGGTCTTCTACCGGGTGTCCGAGCTGCCGCCGGTCCCTCGGATCGCCTACCGGCCACTCGCCGGCCTCGCCGTCACCACGTCGCTCGCCGTCCGTAGCGGCCCGCCCCCACCCGCCCTGCGCCGGCTCCTCCAGGCGATCCGCGCGGTGACCCCACCCGTCTGACCCGCGCCCGTCCGACCCGCCCGTCCGACCCGCGCCCGACCGACCGACCGACCCCACGGTCCGGAACGCATCCGGGCGCCGCAGCGCCGGCGCCCGGACCGCGCCTCCGGCCTCGACGGCTACCGCTGCGGTCCGCCCGGCCCCTTCGTGTGCGGCCCCACGTGCGGCCCCGCGTGTCGGCGCTGGAAGGCCGGCGACTGGCCCCGCCCGGCGAAGTCGCGTTCGATCTCCGCCCGGCCCCGGCCGTCGGGGCGGAACGGGACGATCCCCCGCCCCGCCGCCGCGCTCCGGTACGGGCAGCGGGCCGACTCGGCGGGCCGCGGGGCGAGTGACCCGGCGCGGTTGAGGAGACGGGCGAAGTCGCCCGCCTCCTGGGCGGTTCCGCTGCAGTCCTCGGCCAGTACGCCCGGCACGGGGCAGGCCCGGTCCCGGCCCAGCGACCAGTAGGACAGTATCCGGATGCCCATCTGGTCGGCGAACGCCGCCAGTTCGGTGGCGTCGGTCGTACTGAAGACCTCGTTCACGGCGTCGTTGACACCCACCATGGGCGTGTTGCCCTCCATCGCCCACAGCTGCGCGGCGCTCTTGCCCGGCCAGATCCCGGCGAGTTGCTCGTGCAGGCCCTTCGCGGCCCGGACGGCGGTCAGGCCCATGTCGAAGTCGGGGCCGTAGTCCATGGTCATGATGTTGACCAGGTCGATCTCCAGGCTCTGATCACGGGCGTCGACCAACAGGCGCAGCGCCGGGTCGGACAGGCCGTGGGGGTGGGTGGGCAGGGTGTAGTGGACGGCGAGCCTGCGGCCCACCGCGGCGTACTCGTGCTGGAGCCGGGCCAGGGCGCGGGTGCGGCGCTCGTTGGCGGCGTCGTCCTCCAGGGTGGGCCCCTCGATGTCCAGGTCGATTCTGCGCAGGTCGAAGGCCTCCACCACGCGCCGGTAGGCGCCGACGAGGGCATCCACCGAGGTGCAGGCCCGCGCCAGCTCCGTCCCAGCGCCACCGCCCAGGGAGACGATCACATCGCCACCGGCCGCCCGCAGCGCCGCCACCGCCTCCGGCCACCCGGGCTCCGCGATCGGAATGGTGCCGTCGAGCGCGCCCTCGCAACCGCCGTCGCTGATCACGAAGCCCAGCGTGAAGTAGGACAGGCCCCGCTCCCGGTGGGCGCGTTCCAGCACGTCCGGGGATCCCCACGCCTCCACGTAGGGGGCGGTGAACCGCGCGGGGAACCGCTCCCGGCTGTCGACCGGGGACGGCGCGAGCGGAGCAGGCGCCCGGTAGGCCGCGGGCGGGACGGGCGCGGGCGCGGGAGCCGCCGCGCTCACCACGGGGACGCCCCGCGCCGCGACCGCCGGCGCCGCCGGAAGGACCGCGGTGGCCAGCGAGGAGAGCACCAGTGCCAGGGGTGTGAGAGTCGCGGACGGCTGGGACGGCCGGGGCATCGGAGCCCTCCTGTACGGGAGAAGCGATGGGACGACGTCGCTCCGGGAGAGCTGTCATCGATCATCGCCGCCCGACGCCGATCCGGCGGGACCGGCGGGTTCGGCGCGCCGCCGGGGCGGGAACCGGGCGCCCGGGACGGACCCGGGTCGTCCACCTGGCTCCGCCCTGACCCCGACCCGACCCCGACCGGCCCTGCTCAGCGTCCGGCCTGGGCTCAGCTCAGCTTCCGCGCCCCGTCGGCCGGCTCGGCGTGGTGGATCACCGGCTCGGCGTGGCCCGCCGCGCGGAACGCCTCGGTGACGCTGCCGGCCACCGCGTCGGCGGTGTCGGCGGCGACCAGCGCGATGACCGAACCGCCGAAGCCGCCGCCGGTCATCCGGGCCCCGAGCGCGCCGGCGGCCACGGCGGCCGCGACCGCGAGGTCCGTCTCCGCGCAGGAGACCCGGAAGTCGTCGCGCAGCGAGGCATGACCCGCCGTCAGGATCGGCCCGAGCGCGGCCGGGTCACCGGCGTCGAGCAGCGTCACCGCCTGCTGGACCCGGTCGTTCTCCGTCACCACGTGTCGCACCAGCGGCCGCAGTTCGGCGGGCAGCCGGGTGAGAGCCTCGTCCAGGCCGGTGAGCGGCACCTCGCGCAGGGCGGGCAGCCCGAGCAGTCCGGCGGCCCGTTCACAGCCGGCCCGCAGCTGCGCGTAGGCGCCGTCGCCGAGGTCGTGCTTCACCCTGGTGTCGATCACCAGCAGTCGCAGACCGGCGCCGGCCAGGTCGAACGGCACCTGGCGGACCGCCAGGTCCTGGGTGTCGAGGTACAGCGCCGCGCCGGCCCGGCAGCACATCGAGGCCATCTGGTCCATCATCCCGCAGGGCACGCCGACGTAGCGGTTCTCGGCGAGCTGGCAGAGCAGGGCCAGCTCCTGCTCCCCCAACCCGAGGTCGTGCAGGTCGTTGTAGGCGATCGCGACCGCGCACTCCAGGGCCGCCGAGGAGGAGAGCCCGGCGCCGGTGGGGACGTCACTGTCGAACAGCAGGTCCGCCCCGCCGACCCGGTGGCCGGCCGCGGCGAGCGCCCGGACGACGGCGGCCGGGTAGCGGGCCCAGCCGGTCACGTCGCCGGCGGCGAGCTCCTCGGCGGTCAGCTCGGTGACGGAGCCGTCGCCCTGGGCGCTGTACACACGCAGCCGGCCGTCGGTCCGACGGCGGGCCTGGACCCGCACGGTCTGCGCGAGGGCGATCGGCAGCACGAACCCGAGGTTGTAGTCGGTGTGCTCACCGATCAGGTTGACCCGGCCGGGGGCCGCCCACTCCCCATCGGGCTGGTGGCCGTAGAGCGCGTGGAACGTCGTCATGGTTGTCGTTCTCCGGGTGGGAGGTCTGCGGATGGAAGGTCCGGGGATGGAAGGTCCAGGGATGGGCGGCGTCCGGAAGGGAGGCCGACGGGCGGGAGGACGAGCCGGGCGCGGGAACGAGCCGGGCGCTCAGGAGGCGGCGGTCCGGGGGGCGGTCTCGCGCAGCCGCCGGGCGGCGGTCTCCGGGGCGATGTCGTTGACGAAGGCGTCCATACCGGACTCGACCCCGGCCAGGTACTTGAGCTTGTCGGCGGCCCGTCGAATGGTGAACAGCTCCAGGTGCAGGGCGAGTTCGCCGCCGTCGTGGGCGGGGGCCTGGTGCCAGGCGGAGATGTACGGCGTCCGCCCGGGGGCCTGCGGGGTGCCGAAGAGACCGTCGAAGCGGCGCAGCAGGTCGAGGTAGACGCCGGGGAACTCGGCCCGCTCGTCCTCGGTGAGCCCGGTGAGGTCCGCGACGCGGCGGTTGGGGTAGAGGTGGACCTCGTACGGCCAGCGGGCGGCGAACGGGACGAAGGCCGTCCAGTGCTCGCCGGCGGTCACGACCCGTGCGCCGTCGGCGCGTTCGGCGGCGAGGAGGTCCTCGAAGAGGTTGCGTCCGGTGGCTTCGCGGTGTCGGCGGGCCTGCTCGACCATGCGCGCGGTGCGCGGGGCGGTGAAGGGCAGGGCGTAGATCTGGCCGTGCGGGTGGGCGAGGGTGACGCCGATCTCGACGCCCCGGTTCTCGAAGCAGTACACCTGCTCCACCCCGGGCAGTGCGGACAGTTCGGCCGTGCGGTCGGTCCAGGCGTCCAGCACCAGCCGGACGCGGGCCTCGTCGAGGTCGGCGAAGGAGACGTCGTGGTCGGCGGTGAAGCAGACCACCTCGCAGCGGCCGTCGCCCGGCCGCGCGGTGCGCAGCGGGTCCGCGTCCGGCGCCTCGCCGCCCGGGGAAGCGGCCGGCGGGGAAGCGGCGAGCGGGGACCCGACCGACGGCGAACCGGCCGACGAGGAACCGGCACCCGGGGCACCGGCCAGCGAAGGGAAGCGGTTCTCGAAGACGGCCACCTGGTAGTCGGCCTCGGGAATCTCACTGAGGCGCCCGTCGCGGGAGGGGCAGAGCGGGCACTCGTCGGCCGGCGGGTGGTACGTGCGGGCCTGACGGTGGGCGGCGATGGTGACCCAGGCGCCGGTGGCCGGGTCGAGCCGTACCTCGGAGGCCGGGGCCGACCGGTCCAGCGGACGGCGGTCGACGGCGGTGTGCGGCGGTGCGACCGCGCCCGCGTCGAAGTAGATCAGCTCGCGGCCGTCCGCCAGCGTGGTCACGGTCTTGGCCATCGTTCCCTCTCGGTTCTCCGGCGCGCACGCCCCGGATGCAGTCACAATCAAACATTATCCAACGGAAGTCAACAGTGTTTTGCCAACAGCCGGCGACCCGACCTGTCATGATGGCGATGATCACCGTTCACCCGGGTCACCACCCGCCGGAGGAGGCTAGTCCGATGTCCGACACCCACCAGCCGCTCGCCGGCCAGCGGCGCACCCTGATCCTCGACCTGGTGCGCACCCGGGGCGGCGTGCGTGTCAACGAACTCGTCCGCGAGCTGGGCGTATCGGACATGACGGTGCGTCGGGACCTGGACACGCTCGCCCGCCAGGGGCTGCTGCACAAGGTCCACGGCGGTGCCGTACCGATCGAGGACCCGGTCGTCCGCGAGCCCGGCTTCGAGGCCAAGTCCTCCTGGCACCTGCCCGCCAAGGAGGCGATCGCCCGGAGCGCGGCCGAACTGGTCCAGCCAGGCTCGGCCGTCGGCCTGGCCGCCGGCACCACCACCTACGAGGTGGCGCGCTGCCTGCGGGCGATCGGCGGGCTGACCGTCGTCACCAACGCGCTGCGCATCGCCGACCTCCTGGAGGATCCCGGTACGGAGAGCGCGTCCGGCTCGGCCACCGTCATCCGCACCGGCGGCGTCCGGACCCCGTCGGACGCCCTGGTGGGCCCGGTCGCGGACCAGGCCATCCGCTCGCTGCACGTGAACGTGCTGATCCTCGGCTGCCACGGCCTCTCCGCCGACGGCGGGCTGATGGCCCCCAATCTCGCCGAGGCCGAGACCAACCGGACGTTCCTCCACTCCGCCCGGCGGGTCGTCGTGGTGGCCGACCACACCAAGTGGAACTCCGTCGGCCTGGTCTCCTTCGCCCCGCTCGACCAGGTCGACGTCCTGATCACCGATGACGGCCTCTCCGAGGAGCACCGCGCGGCAGCCGCCGCACTGGTCGGCGAACTGGTCGTCGTGCCGACCCCCTGAGCCCGGCGCGGACGGGAGCCGGCCGCCCTCGGCCGGGCGCCGGACACGATCGACCCGCCCCGGACAGGGCGCCGGACGCGGTCGCCGGCGAGGCCCGCGGCAGCCGCGGGTCGAGCCCCCGGGAGAGAATCGAAGAAGTCCCGGCCGACGATGTCGAGAACCCGTCGCCGGCTCCGTCCCCGTGGTGAAGCGCGACCGCACCGGGTCGCACCAGTGCCGAGGAGAACCACGATGGCCAAGTACCTGCTGCTCAAGCACTACCGCGGCGCCCCGGCCGCGGTCAACGACGTGCCGATGGACCAGTGGACGCCGGAGGAGATCTCGGCGCACATGCGGTACATGCACGACTTCGCGGACCGGCTCCAGGAGACGGGCGAGTTCGTCGACGGCCAGGCGCTCGCCCCCGAGGGCTCCTGGGTCCGGTACGACGGCGAGGGGCGCCCGCCGGTCACCGACGGCCCGTTCGCCGAGACCAAGGACCTCATCGCCGGCTGGATGGTGATCGACGTCGACAGCCACGCGCGCGCCGTCGAGCTGGCCGGGGAGCTGTCGGCCGCGCCCGGGGCGGGCGGGAAGCCGATCCACGAGTGGCTGGAGGTCCGTCCGTTCCTCGCCGCGCCGCCTACCATCACGGAGTGACCTCCCCGTTGAACGAGGCCCTGCTCCGGAGCCTCACCCCGAGCGTGCTCGCCGTCCTCGTCCGCCGCGGAGCCGACTTCGCGGCGGCCGAGGACGCCGTGCAGGACGCGCTGGTCGAGGCGGTACGTACCTGGCCGGCCGACCCTCCCCGGGACCGGAAGGGCTGGCTGGTCACCGTGGCCTGGCGCCGGTTCCTCGACGCGACCCGCTCGGACACCGCCCGGCGCCGGCGCGAGGACCTCGTCGAGGACGAGCCCGCGCCCGGCGCCGCGCCCGCGGTGGACGACACGCTCCAGCTGTACTTCCTGTGCGCGCACCCCTCGCTCACGCCGTCGTCCGCGGTCGCCCTCACACTGCGCGCCGTGGGCGGACTGACCACCCGTCAGATCGCCCAGGCCTACCTGGTCCCCGAGGCGACCATGGCGCAGCGGATCAGCCGGGCCAAGCGCACCGTCACCGGCCGGCGGTTCGACCGGCCCGGGGACGTCGCCACCGTGCTGCGCGTCCTCTACCTGGTCTTCAACGAGGGCTACACCGGCGACGTCGACCTCGCCGCCGAGGCGATCCGGCTCACCCGGCAACTCGCGGGCCGGATCGACCATCCCGAGGTCGCGGGCCTGCTCGCCCTGATGCTGCTCCACCACGCCCGACGCGCCGCCCGGACGGCGCCCGACGGGAGCCTGGTCCCGCTCGCCGAGCAGGACCGCCGCCGGTGGGACGCCGGGGCGGTCGCCGAGGGCGTCGAGATCCTGCAGGCGGCGCTCGCCCGCGACCGGCTGGGCGAGTTCCAGGCCCAGGCCGCCATCGCGGCGCTGCACGCCGACGCGCCCACCGCCGAGGAGACCGACTGGACGCAGATCGTCGAGTGGTACGACGAGCTCGTGCGGCTGATCGACAGCCCGGTCGTCCGGCTCAACCGCGCGGTGGCCGTCGGTGAGGCCGACGGACCGCGCGCCGGGCTGGCGGCGCTCGCGGCGTTGGACGGCCCGTCCCCGGGTTCCCCGACCGGAGGACGCGCCGTCCCCCGCCGCACGGCGGTCGCGGCGTACCTGCACGAGCGCGACGGCGACCTGGCGACGGCGGCCCGGCTCTACGCCGAGGCGGCCCACCAGGCTCCCAACCTCGCCGAACGCGACCATCTGACCCGCCAGGCCGCCCGGCTCAACGCCCGCCGCCGGCACTGACGGACGGCCCCGATGCGCGACCAAAGATCATCGGACGGTAGGATCACCCCGCAACACGACGCGAAATGGGGAGACAGTGGCGCGGGTTGCGGTGGTCGGTGGGGGCATCAGCGGGCTGGGGACAGCGCTCATGCTGGGCCGGCGGGGCCATTCGGTCACCCTGTTCGAACAGGACACCCGGCAGACCGGGGACGACCTCGACCGGGACTTCTTCCACTGGCACCGGCCCCGCATACCGCAGGCCGTCCAGCCCCACTCGCTCCTCGCGCCCGTACGCACCGTGCTGCTCGGCGAGACCCCCGATGTCTACACGGACCTGCTGGCCCGCGGCGCCCGGGAGTACCACGAGTTCGACTGGTTCGACGAGCACCCGCCGCACCGGGCCGGGGACGAGGAGCTGGTGACCCTGCGCACCCGCCGCATCGTGCTGGAGGCCGCCCTGACCGCGGCCGTGCGGCGGGAACCCACCGTGCACGTGCGACGCGGCCGCCGGGTCAGCGGCCTCACCGTCGCGGAGGGCCGGCCGCCCCGGGTCACCGGCGTGCGGGTGGGCGCGGAGCCGCACGAAGCGGACCTCGTCGTCGACGCGGCCGGCCGCCGCTCGCCCGTTCCGGCCTGGCTGACCGCCGCCGGGTGCCGACCGCCCGTGGTCGACAGCCACCGCGCCGGGATCGCCTACCTGTGCCGCTGGTACCGCCTGCGGGCCGACGGGCCGCGCGACCCCGGCCGGGTCAAGAACGGCTCGGCCGCGCCGTTCGCGCTCGCCGGCGTCTTCCCTTCCGACAACGACACCTTCGCGGTGAACCTGGTGCTCTCCACCGGTGATCCGACCCGGGGCGCGCTCATCGACCCCGCCGTCTTCGAGGCCGCCGCCCGCGCCTTCCCCGCCTGCGCCGCCTGGCTCGACCTGGCCGCCGAACCGCGGTCGGCCGTCCTGCCGATGGCCGGCCTGGACAACCGCTGGACGGCCCTCGGCGACGACGACGGCCCGGTCGTCACCGGCCTGGTCAACACCGGGGACAGCCTCATCCACACCAACCCCACCCTGGGTCACGGCGTGGCCCTCGGCCTGCGCGCCGCCCAGCACCTGGCCGCCCATGCCGACGAGACGGCCGAGGACCCCACCGGCTACCACACCTGGACGACGCAGGCCCTCCGCCCGTGCTTCGACGCCCAGGTGACCTCGGACGACGCCAACGCCCAACGCCTCGCCGAGAGTTCACCCCTCACGGACCGACGGGCCGCCGCCCTGGCCGCCTGCGCCTTCGACGACCCCGTCGTCATGCGGGCCCGCGCCCAGGTCCGCCACCTCCTGCGAACGCCCGACGAGGCCTACCGCACCGAGGAGGTGGACCGGCACGTCACCGCCTGGCTGGCCGCCCGCCCGGAGTTCACCCCGACGCACGACGGCCCGACCCGGGACCAGTGGGACGCGCTCATCGCGGGATGAGCCTGGGGCGGTGCCCCAGGCTGTGGGCGCTGGCCGGGGGCCCGTCCTCGAAGCCCCGGCACACCCGACCACCGCCGTCCGGCTGATCCGGCCGCTCGGTCCGGCTGCCGGCGACCGCGTCCGGCCCGGGGTGTTCGCCGCGGCTACCGCTGCGGCACCGGGACGTGGGCGGCGTCGCCGCCCAGCGTGACGTACAGGCCGGTCCAACGGCGGTCGGTGTCGGTCGGTGGCCCGCCGTCGCAGTACGCCTTGGTTCCGTTGGCCGTGTAGAAGCGCATCATCTCCAGCACCGCCCGCGGATCGGACTTCTCCCCACCGGTGTAGTCGGCGCCCGGGTCGTTGACCTGGTGCGGGAGACAGGACGGGGACGATGTGCCGGGCTGGGCGTCGAAACTGCCGTCGGGCTCGGCTCCACAGGCCGCCAGCAGCGGTCCGACGAGGAGGATCAGGCACAGCAGGTGGGCCGGGCGGGTGGTCATGACGGTCGGCCTCCGGGGCGGACGGGTGTTCACAGGGTCGAGGGAAAGCTGCGGACGACCAGCCCCAGGCCGACGGTCAGCACGAGCAGCGCCGTCAGCAGGGCGCTGTAGGGGGCGATCCGGCGCAGCCGTCCGATGACCGGACCGGTCGCCGCGCCGGCGAGCCGGTCGCCGACGCGGACCAGGAGCAGGCCCACGGTGGTGAGGGTGGCGGCCATGCCCAGGCCGTAGGCGACCACGAGGGCCGCGCCGAAGAGGGTGCGGCCGAGTGCGACGGCGCCGAGCAGGACCACCAGGGCGGACGGGCTGGGGACCAGGCCACCGGCGATCCCGAGGCCGACGAGGCCGCGGCGACCGGGCAGCGCGGGGTCGTGGTGGTGATGGTGACCACCCCCGAACAGACCGTGGCGGTGGTGGTGTGCGTGGTGGTCGTGGTTGTGGTCGTGCGGGTGGTCGTGGACGTGCCCGCGCTCACCATGGACGTGGTCACCATGCCCGTGGTCACCATGGACGTGGTCACCATGGACGTGGCCGCCGTGGACGTGGTCATGGACGTGGTCACCGTGCCCGTGGTGCGCGACCGGCCGCGGTTGCGACGCCGGGTGGCGGTGGTGGCCGGACGGGGCGACCGCCGCCGACGCGTGGGCGAGTTCCCTGGTGGGCTCGTGCTCGGGTTCCGCGTGGGTGTGTGCTGGGTGTCCGTGCGGCTCGGCGCCGCGGGAGCGCCGTACCGCGTCGCGCAGCAGACCGGCACCGACGACGGCGACCAGGGCGCCGCTGAGGACGCCCAGCCAGCCGAGCAGAACGTCGCCGGCCAGGGAGGAGAACGCGGTCAGGCACAGACCGACCACGAGCACGCCGGCGGTGTGGGTGACCGTGACGGTGGCACCGACGGTGACGGCGTCACGGGTGCTGCCGCGCCGGCCCGCGAGGTAGGCGGCCATCACGGTCTTGCCGTGTCCGGGCAGCAGCGCGTGCCCGGCGCCCAGCACGATCGACAGGAGGACGGCGAGCAGGCCCAGCGGAACGGTCAGGTGCCGGACGGTGCCGAGTTCGGTGAGGCGGGTGTCGAGGCTGCCGAGCCAGGCCGCGGGCCCGGACCCGTCCGCCGTCACGCCCGCTCCCCGGACCGGTGCCGAGCTGCCGCCGGGGCGCGCGCGGAACTCGGCGCGGGTGACACCGCTGGGGCTGTCGAGCAGGTCACGGGGGTAGTTCCGGAGTTCCTTGGAGACCGACTCGGCCGGGACGCTGGAGTGATCGACGGTGGTCCCGTCCCCCTGAGCGGTGATCTCGTTCCAGCCGACCCGGCTCGGGTCGCTCCCACTGACGACGCGCACGGTGGTGCCGTCGGCCGGAAGGCGCAGGTCCGCCCGCAGCAGGCATTCCAGCCGGCTGGTGCGCAGCCCCGCGGAGCCGTCCTCGTACTGGAACCGCCCGGTGTCCGTGCGCCAGGTCAGGGCCGCCGTCGCCCGGTCGGTCGTCACCTGGAGGCCCCGTGCGGTCCGGTCGCACTGCTCGGCGGCCCAGGCGGCGCGCTCGGCCTCGTCGACGGTGCCGTCGCCGTCGCGGTCGGCCTTCGGTTGCTCCTGGAGGGTGGGGATCTCGGCGGCGTCGGTGACGGCGAGGACCTCAAGGCCGTCGGGGTGGACGGTGAAGCCGAGGTAGTGGTTGACGGAGAAGTTCCCCAGGGGATGGGCGCCGGCGACCGGGACGGCGACGCCGAGCAGGAGCAACGTGCCCGAAGCAGCCACACCTGTCCGGGCGAGGAATCGTGGAACCGCCATGCTGGGGCCTCCGGGAAAGGGGCCGGCCGCCGCGGCGGCGAGGCCCGGCCCGGCAGGAAGGAGATGCGGGCTCGACCAGCCCGACGCACACCATCCGGGGCGGCAGGCGGCTCGGGATTGGCACCACTCCGGCCCCGGCGCACGCGTCACTCCACCGGGGCATCACCTCCGGACATCTGTTCCCGTCCACCGAACGGATGATCGCCACCGGTTGACCCGCTGGAGGGACGCCAGTGGCGTGCCGCCCTCCCCGTGCCCCCGGCGCGCCCGGAGAGCTGGACCTCTCGCACCGTCCGTGCGCCCGGGCGGGTGACATCGCTGAGCCACGGGAGTGAAGTGACCAAGCCGCGCCTGTACGGCTCACGAAGCCGTGACGGGATCCGGCCCACAGTGCCGAGTGCGGCTGTCCAGCCGGATCCCCCCTCCGTCGCCGCCTTCGGCCCGGAGTGGCGACCACCCGTCACGAAAGCGAGCACCCCACCCGCATGAACGTCACGCGCCGCCCTGCCCACCGAGGCTCCATCGCCCGCACCGCGGCGACCCTCACCACCATGAGCCTCGCCCTGGCGAGCACCGCGATCCTCGGGTCCGGCGCCGGTGTCAGCACCGCCTCCAGTCACCGCGAGGCACCGCTGATCGCCGCCGACCCGCAGGTCGACAACACCGACGTCTACGCCTTCACCAGCCCCGACAACCAGGACACCGTCACTCTCGTCGCCAACTGGCTGCCGTTCCAGGAGCCCAACGGCGGGCCGAACTTCTACCCCTGGGCCGACGGCGCGCACTACGACATCAACATCGACTCCCAGGGCACCGGCAAGCCCGACCTCACCTACCGCTGGACCTTCCACACCGAGGACCGGCGCGGCACCAACACCTTCCTCTACAACAACGGCGTCGTGAACAACCTCACCGACCCCACCCTGCTGTTCCGCCAGTACTACACGCTCCAGGAGCTGCGTCCCGACTGCGACCCGGTCACCCTGGTCGAGCACGGCAGCGTCGCCCCCTCCGACACCGGCCGCGCCTCCATGCCGAACTACGCGCGGCTCCGTCAGCAGGCCACCGTGGCGCTGCCGGGCGGCGGGCAGACCGTGGCGACCCAGGCCGCCGATCCGTTCTTCCTCGACCTGCGGGTCTTCGACCTGCTCTACGGCGGCAACCTCTCCGAGGTCGGCCAGAACACCCTGGCCGGGTACAACGTCAACTCCCTGTCCATCCAGGTGCCCAAGAGCCGCCTCGCCTACAAGGGCGACCCGACCCGCAACCCCGTCATCGGCGTGTGGTCCAGCACCGAGAAGCAGACCCTCAAGCTGAGCCCCGGCAAGGCCGAGCCGGCCGGCAAGTTCGTCCAGGTCTCCCGGCTGGGCAACCCGCTGGTCAACGAGGTCGTCCTGCCCGCCGGGCTCAAGGACGCCTTCAACTCCCTGCCGCCGTCGGAGGACCACAACCAGCCCGCCGTGGTCGCCAAGGTGCTGAACCCCGAGGTGCCGCAGCTGATCCAGGCGATCTACGGCCTCCCGGCCCCGGCCACCCCGCGCACCGACCTCCAGGAGATCTTCCTCACCGGCATCGCCAAGGCCGCCAACGGTCCGCTCGCCGTGGACCTCAACTCCCAGCTGATGAACAAGGACATCGACCCGAAGTGGTTCGTGCCCGCGGAGGAGCTGCGGCTGAACATGTCCACCCCGGTCACCGCGAAGCCCGACCGGCTCGGCGTCCTCAACGGCGACTTCCAGGGCTTCCCCAACGGTCGCCGCCTCACCGACGACGTCGTCGACATCGCGCTCCAGGTCATGGAGGGCGCCACCCCGGGCCACCTCATCCCCGCGCTCGCCGCCGGCGACAAGGTCAACACCGCCGACAAGCCGTTCGGCACCAGCTTCCCCTACCTGGCGCTGCCGTACGACAAGGCCGTCAACCAGCCCAACTGACCCACCCCGCCGGGTGGGTGGCCGGCCACGCCGCCGGCCGCCCACCCGGCCCCACCCGCCCGGCCCCACCCGTCGCACCGCCCCGCCCCGCCGAAGGACCGCCATGCGCCGCCTGCCCCTGCTGCTCACCACCCTCGCGCTGTGCGGCGGCCTGGCCGCGTTCGGGGCGCTGGACCGCACCTGGCCCGGCTCCCCCCGCCCCTCGGCGGACACCGCCCGGCCCCCGGGCAGCCGGTCGGCCCCCGACGGGTCACTGACCCGGGCGATCACCGCCGACCAACAGCGGCTGCGGCAACTCCCCGACGACGCGACGACCTGGGCCCGGCTGGGCGCGGAGTACGTCGAACAGGCCCGCCTGACCGCCGACCCGTCGTACTACCCGAAAGCCGACGAGGCGCTGCGCCGCTCCCTCACCCTGGCACCGCAGGCGAACGCCGACGCCCTCACCGGCCTCGGCGCCCTCGCCAACGCCCGACACCTCTTCGACCAGGCGGCCGACTTCGCCGCGCAGGCCATCGCCGCCTCACCGGCCCACTGGCCCGTCTACGCCGTGCTCGCCGACGCCCGGACCCAGCTCGGCGACGACACCGGCGCCACCGAAGCCGTCCAGCAACTCCTGGACCGCCGCCCCGGCACCGCCTCCTTCACCCGCGCCGCCTACGACCTGGAACAGCACGGCCGCACCGACGACGCCCGCGCCGCGCTCCGACAGGCCCTCGACGGCGCCTACGACCCCGCCGACCAGGCCTTCTGCCAGTACCAGATCGCCGAACTCGACCGGAACTCCGGCCACGCCCAGGAGGCCCTCACCGGCTACCGGCAGGCCCTGCGCACCGACCCCGACCACACCCCCGCCCTCGCCGGCCAGGCCCGCGCCGAAGCCGCCCTCGGCCGGCACGACGACGCCGTGCGCGACTACACCGCCGCCATCGCCCGCGTCCCGCTCCCCCAGTACCTGCTCGAACTCGGCGAACTCCAGGAATCCCTCGGCCACCCCGAACAGGCCCGGGACCAGTACCGGCTGCTGACCGCCGAACAGCAGCTGGCCGCCGCCAACGGCGTCGTCGACGACCTCACGCTCGGCCAGTACCAGGCCGACCACGGCGACCCGGCCGAAGCCGTCCGCCTGCTGCGCGCCGAATGGGCCCGCCGGCAGAACGTCCTCGTCGCCGACGCCCTCTCCTGGGCCCTGCACCGAACCGGCGCGGACACCGAAGCCCTCGGCCTCGCCCGGCAGGCCCAGGCCCACGGCTGGCGCAACGCCCTCTTCCTCTACCACCTGGGGGAGATCGAACACACCCTCGGTCACACCGACGACGCCCGCACCCACCTCACCGAGGCGCTCACCACCGACCCCGCCTTCAACCCGCTCCAGGCCCCCCTCGCCCGCACCGCGCTCACGGCCCTCGGCTGACCACGGCTCCCGGGGTGTCACCGCTCCTTGGACACGCGAAACGCCCGGGTGGGAGACCCCGGCCGGGCGCTCAGCTGTTGCGAGCCGTCGGCACGAGATAGGCGTACAGGTACGCGCAGGCCTCCGCCTCGGTGTCGAAGCTCGCCACGGTCCAGTGCGCGCCCCGCTCCCAGCCCTCGACCGCCCACCGACCGTCGGTGTGCTCGACGAGGACGGGGATGCTCTCCTGGACGTACTTGGAGCTCGGCAGGTCGCTCACTATGAGCCCGTAGGAGCCGCTGCTCACCCCGGCTTCGCGGAGCGCGACCAGGAGTTCGTGACGGTCCATGTGCGCAGTTCTCCGTTCCCGCCCGCGAGAAGTACCTCCGGGCAGAGCTGATTCACGGTCTTGTCGAGCTCCTACTGCGACGCGCCGTCGGTCTGGTCGAACACCGTGTCGACCTTACTCTCCTCGATGCCGCCGGCCGCCGCGTCGTGGTCCTCGGCCCCTTGACACCCGGCCCACGGATCGAGATCACGGTGACCCGCCGTCGCGGTCGCCGCTCGGACACCGCCGAAGTCTCCTCTGCGGACACCGGCGACGACCAGCCGTCAGGCATGGCGGCCGTCTCGGTCCCATGGGGTTGTGAGGTGCAGGGAAGATGACTTGAGTCTCCCGTGGGGGGAGACACCAGGGTGGGGGCATGGACGGCGACGGACTCTTCACGATCGGGGCTCTGGCCCGCAGGACCGGGCTGACGGTCAAAACCATACGGTTCTACTCCGACACCGGGATCGTGCCGTCGACCGACCGAAGTCCGGCTGGCTACCGGCTCTACGACATCACCGCGCTGGCACGCCTGGATTTGGTGCGCACGCTTCGCGACCTGGGCCTCGACCTCGCCGTCATCCGGCAGGTGCTGGACCGGGAGGTCACCCTGTCCGAGGTCGCGGCGGCCCACGCCGACGCGCTGGAGGTGCAGATCCGCACCCTACGACTGCGACGCGCGGTGCTGCGGGCGGTGGCCGAACGGGCCTCTACTCCAAAGGAGATGGACCTCATGCACAAGCTCGCGAAACTCTCCGACGACGAACGCCGACGCCTCGTCGACGACTTCATCGACGACACCTTCGGCGGTCTCGAAGCCAACCCCGACTTCGTGGCCCTGCTGCGCTCGGCCATGCCCGAACTGCCCGACGACCCCGATCCCGAGCAGGTCGAGGCCTGGGTCGAACTCGCCGAACTCACCCGGGACCCGGCCTTCCGCGCCTCCGTACGACGGATGGCCGAGCACCAGGCCGACGAACGCGCCCAGGGCGACACGACCGGCCTGCACCAGGAGCTCACCGAAGCCGTCCGCGACCGGGTCGGCCACGCCCTCGACACCGGCATCGCCCCGGCCTCCGCCGAGGCCATGCCCGTCGTCAGTGACCTGACCGCGCGCTACGCCCGAACCTTCGGCCGTGCGGACGACGGCGAGCTGCGCGCATGGTTGCTGACGCGTCTGGAGGTCGCCAACGACCCCCGCGCGGAACGCTACTGGCACCTGCTCTCCGTCATCAACGGATGGCCCGTCCCGCCGAGCCTGGCGCCCGTGTTCGCCTGGTTCATCGAGGCCCTGCGCGCCGGGACCAACAACGGCCCCGCCACCGCGTGACCCGGCCCTCGCAGCCCCGACCGGGCTGCGAGGGCCTCTGCCGGTTCGACGCACGGGCCTGGGCGGACTCCACCAGCCCGGCCACCGTCGCACGGCCGACCACCCCGGGCCCGGCGCCCTTGGTGACCCTGGTGACATCGGGTCCGAAGCCTCACGGTCGCGCAGGGTGAGGGCGTAACTCGCGCCGATCACACCACTTGCCCGGCCCTGGCAACGCTGCGAGCCTCGACATGGTTCTGTCAGCGGTGCGGGCTCCCAGTCTGAGAGCCCACTCCTCCGTCGGAAGCCGCGCCGTGCCATGCCCGCGGCGGCTTCCGACGGTCACACAGCCATGCGCACAGCAGATCCGATGAACCGTCAACACTTCGGAGGAAGCATGAGCATGAAGAGGATCCCGGCGGCCGTCTGCGCGACCGCGCTCGCCTGCGGCGCGGTGGTGGCCGTGTCCACACCCGCGTCCGCCGTCACCCTGGTCACCTGCGTCGGGACGACGACCGTCGACTTCTCCCCGGCCATCACCAACACCAGCCAGACCGTCGCGGTCAGCGGAGCCGATGTGGCCGGCGGCTGCCTCAGCCTCACCCACCCGGGGCTGACCAGCTTCAACGGACCGTTCTCCGGCACCGCCACCCAGTCCTGCACCACGTTCTTCGGCGGCGGTTCGGGCACCGAGACCTCTACTGGAACGACGGCACCACCAGCACCTGGGACTACACCAACACCTTCTCCAACGTCAACGGCACCAAGATCGGCACCTCGACCGGCACCATCTCCGCCGGCACCCTGGCCGGCAGCTCCGTGACCCAGACCATCACCTTCGCCAACCTCGACCTGACCGCCTGCTCCACCACCGGCCTGAGCCGGATCAGCGGCACCGACACCTGGACCATCACCGGCTGACGACCATCGCCACCCGGCCGGATCCGTCCGATTGAGGCCAGGATCCACGGGAGTGTCGGGGGCCGCCCCCCCCCACCCCCCGGGGCGGGCGCCGCCGAAAAAAAGGGGGGGGCCCCCCACCCCTGCCCACCCCCGGCGTCACCCCCCCCCCCCCCCGCCCGCACCCGCCGTTTTGCGCCACGTCACCAGGGGGTTGGCGCCCGCCCCCCCCACCCGGGGGGGGGCCGCACGACGTCATGAAACGTGGGGGCCACCCGCACCGACCGCTGCGGGACCGGCGGTACGGCGCGGCTTGGAAGGGCGTCTCGGCCCTCAGCACCGCCACCGCCGCGCGCGCCTGCCGATCCCTCCGCGACGGGCCCCAGGCCCCGCCTCCTCGTCAGAGGCCCGACCCTCACCACCGGCCTCGTCGCCGCACTCCCCGTCCGCTTCAGCCGACTGTCGGCGGTCACGCCTGGCTGCTGATCCCCGAACTCCCGCATACCGGTGCGGTGCAACTCGCGGTAGAAGGCGAGGATCTCGGGCAGGCTGCGACGACTCGGGATGGCCTGCGCCCCAGGGGTGGTCCAGTGCCGGCGGATGCCGCCGTGCGGGTCCGGCCTGGCCATGGGTCAGCTCCGGCCGAGCAGTTCGTACCAGCGGGTGATGGAGTCCTTGTACCCCTGTGGCATGGCCAGACCGGGTACCTCGTCGCGGCGAAAGAGGCCCGCTTCCTTGTGCTCGTGGCTGACGACCGGAGGCCGGTCAGCGTCAGTGGCGGTGCAGCCATAGGTGACGATGAAGACCAAGCGGCCGGGGAGCGGCTCGTACATCCAGGTATCCAGCAGCGGGCCGGCAGTGGCGTCCCAACCGCATTCCTCGCGGATTTCGGTCTCCACGCGCGTCTCCGGCGCCTCCTTGCCTTCGAGCTTCCCGCCGGGCAGCTCCCACTCCTGGCGCTCGTTCTTCAGCAGCAGCACCCGGTCCTGCGGGTCGAGGACCACGCCCTTGATAGAGACGGGGAACGTCGGTGGCACATAGGGCTTTTCGGTCATCTCTTCTCCCACGGTGCGCATCGGTCGGTCTGGCGCCGGCCGGGCGGGCCGTTGCCCGGCCGGCCGCGGTGGCGGCCCGCGGGGTTACGGGGCGGGTGCGCTCGGTCCGGTGGGAGGTTTCAGGCAGGGGGTGGTGACGCCCAGGACCATGCGGTTGTCGCCGGCGGTGCTGGAGACGTCGACGACGTACCGGCTCTCGGGATGACGCGCGGTGACGATCGAGTTCGGCTGGGCGGTGGGCGCTTCCTGGTAGGTCGAGATCTTGAGGCCCTCGCTCGTGAGGAGGTCTCTGACCTTGCGGACCACGTCATTGTGCTGGGTGTTGGCGACGTCGCTGTGAACTGCGTAGGAGAGGATGAACCGGTCGTCGGGCGCGGATTCCCCATTCTTTCCGACGCAGGACGTGAAGACGGGGTCAGCCGGCTCGGCGTTGATCTGGATTCCGGCGGTCTGGGCCAGGTGCTCGGTGATCTGCTGAACCCAGGTGAGTGCGTCGTCGCGGGACTTGACCGGCAGGGGGGCGTCCTTGCCCGTGCTGGGGTTCGTCATGCAGGCTCCAAGAGTCAAGATCATCAGCGTTGCTGCCACGGCGTACTTCAATGTGGCGACGCAGGGGTGCAGGGACGGGCTGGCCATGGCTGTTCTCCGATGTGAGGCTCAGTGGGGAAACGAGCCCCAGAACGGGTCTTCCTTGGGGGACGTGGTGGGTTCTTGACCAGCGATGACCCTGCCCTGGTTGAGAACGCTTTCGCTTTCCTCGTTCCAGTAGCCGCCGTGCCCGGAGGTGTCGATGTTGATGTTGTGCCCTCCGAATCCCACGATGTGGGGGCTGGGCCCCAGCGAGAATCCGCCGACTATACGGGTGGCGTCGTCGGTGGCTTCCCCGATCCAGAGGTGGTCCGGACTGACGGTCAGCTGGTTTGCGGTCAGGACTCCCATACCTGGGCTGCCGAGGGTCACGATGTCATCGGCCTGAAGGCCTCCCTTCTCGCTGTCGGCAACGCCGACGGCGAAACTGCCGTAGCTGTGGGCGATGTAGCTGAGGTGAGTCTTCGGTTCGCCGTGCGCCACCCTGAGCCCCTGGGAGAAGCGGCGCATGTCGTCGGCGGCATCGAGGCCGCGCATGGGGTTCGCCGCCTTCGGGATGCTCTCCGGCGTGTCGTAGCCCAAATAGGAGATGACGGCGACGGTTTCGCCCGCCTTGGCATACCTCTTCCCGTAACCCTGGAGCTGGCGGATTCGGTCGATCTGGCCGGGAACACCCGGCAACTCGGTATTGGTCCCGGGCACGAAGACGGAGGTGTGGGTGGCCTTGTCCGGATTGCCGGTGGCGACGATGGCGCGTCCGTCACCGCCGTAGGCCTCGGGGTCGATGCCGAGGAGGAACATCTGATGCTGCTCGTCCTTCGCGTCTGCCGTGTCCTCCAGCTTCTTCTTGATCTCGGCCAGTGCCGCCTTGCGCTTGTCGTACGCCGCCTGGTCGAGGCCGAACGACGCCGCGCTGCCGGCCTGCAGGGCATCGAGTTTCTGGTCCAGCACGAGCCGGTTGGCCTCGTCGCGGACGGCGGCCGGCAGGCCGTCCAGGCTCCCGATCCTGGCGGCGCTCAGCGCCAGGTAGGTCTCCTGCTGGCCGGGCGTGAGGCCCCTCCACCACTCGGCGTTCTTCTGCGGGTCCTTGCCATCCGGCACGTAGGAGTCGGCCAGGCCCAGGTCCTTCATCACGTCCGCGGCGTCGGTGCGTGTCTCGGCGACGGCTCCGTTCGCCCGCCCGCGGTTCAGGATGTCCCCGCTCAGGCGCCCGAGAGCGGTGTTGCCCTGGTCGCTCGCCGCCTGGGCGTCCTTCAGCGCCTGGTCGATCCGGGTCTGGTACCCGGCCCTGAGTCCCATGAGGTTGCGGCGCGCGCTCTGGGCGTCCGGGTCGTTGCGGTCCTCCGGGAGCTCCGGCGCGAGGTCGACCCTCCCGTCCGCCGAGACAGTCAGACCGCAGTCCTGGGCGCGGTGAACCGCGTTCGTCAGGTTCGTCTGCGCCTGGTACATCCGATCGGCGACCGTGTTCAACGTCAGCGCGACCGCCTCCGCCTCCACCCGGACAACGTCCAGCTCCTGCTCGGTCCGCGCCATGAACGGGAACGCAGCCTGGGCGTCGGCGCCCTGCCAGTGCTGGTGAAGGGGCCCGTTCACCTGGTTGCGATGACGCGATCCCACGGTCTCCGCAGTGTGTGCCAGCGCCTTCCAGTGCTTCGCGACGTCGCGCAGCCCCTGCGGATCGAACCTCACCAGGAGCTCGTAGACGTTGCTCACTGCTTCGCTCCCTGCTGGCTCCAGCCCCCGGCCACTGCCTGCTCGTTGTGGCCGTGAGCATCGGCGTTCGCGTCGAGGTTGGTCCCCGTGGCCGCGATCCGCTGCTGGAGCGCCGCGAGCGGCGCACTCCAACCGCTCCCCAACTGCCCGACCCCGGCGGCGACCGACCAACCCGCGAGCTGCCCACTCGTCGTCGCGGCCGAGGTCAGCGCGGCCTGGACAGGAGTGCCGAGTTCCTCCGCGAGCCCCCTCACCACCTGCGCCGACGCATGCAATTCCTGCAGAACGACATTGACGTCCCCCAACGCAATCTCCCCCCGGAGTCAGAGCCCGATGCGGCCCCCAGCCGAACCGATAATCCGACACCACCATACGCTGCGCATTCGTTCGAACACGCAAATGGCGGAATCGGCGCGCCGTCCGGTCCTGTCGGCGGCGGCGCCCGGCTAGCCGCCGTCCGACTCGATGCCCTGCGGTTTCGGCGCCCTCCCAGTGGGCCACCAACCCGGTCCCTTGCCCACCTCGCCCGGTTCACGGACCGCGCGTCACGCATGGCCTCCCTGCTGTCGGCGGCCGCCGACACCGACGGCTACGGCCGCCAGGTCACCGCCTCCCTCCTGCTGGCCCTCGACGGCGCGCTCCGGGGCCTGATCCAGCGATTGGAAGGTGGCTCTGACCGGCGATGATGACGGCACGTCTGGGCCCTCTCCTCTGCCAGGAAGGAAGCAGTCTCCAGGTGAAGAAGCACAGTCGGGGGACCCCTCCGTCCGCCGTGAAACTCGCTGGTCGCGAGTGCGGGCTGTACGGGACCCTGGGCACATGCCTCGACGCCTCATGTTCGTGCAGTTGAAGTCCGGTTACGACACCGACCGTGGACCCTCGTGGATCGGGTGGGTGGACTTCTCCAAGACGTGGAACACTGCGTATTTTCAGGGACGGACACTGCGCCGGGCAGGCGGGATGTTCGACGCGAACTTCTACGACACGCAGACCGATGAGGAGTTCTGGGTCTCCGGACCGAAGCGGGACCGCACCGACACCCGCTACGGACCCTCCAACACGGAAGTGGAGCCGGATGCCGTTGGGGCCTACCGCGCCTTCCTGGACGGCGCGCCCCTGCCAGGCCGGGGGTGGAACCGGCGCCGCCCCGACGCGACAGCCAGGCCCCAGCCATCCCCGCGACCAGCATGAAGACCTGAAACGGTCCGCCGGGAGAACCGACGGACCGTCACGAAAGATCGAGGTCAGTGGAGCACGAGGACTTGGCCCAGGACACGCCGGACAGGTCAAGGGTCATGGGACTGGCTCCTTCCGAGCCTTTGTGAACCAGCGTCAGCGATGTTGCCGTGACGCCACTTTTCACCACCAGCCGATCGTACGACCCGTCCCCCACCGACACGAGAGGGCCTCGACCGGGACGCCCGTCGGGGCCCTCTGCACGTGGGTCGTCTCAGACGCCGCCGAAGTCGCCCTTACGGACGCCGGCGACGAAGGACTGCCAGGCATCGGCGGCGAAGACGAGTGCGGGACCCTCGGGATCCTTGGAGTCACGCACGGGAACAGCACCCGGGAAGCTCGCCGAGACCTCCAGGCACTGACCGCCGTTGTCGGAGTACGACGACTTGACCCACGACGCGCCGGACAGATCGAGGTTCATGGGGCTGGCTCCTTCCGAGCCTTGTGAATCAGTGCCAGGAAGGCCGCCTTGGGCAACGCTTCCACCACCAGCCGATCGTACGACCCATCCCCCACCGACACGAGAGGGCCCCGAGCGGCATACCGATCGGGGCCCTCTGCACGCGGGCCGTCTCAGACGCCGCCGAAGTCGCCCGACCGAACGCCGGCGACGAAGGACTGCCAGGCATCGGCGGGGAAGACGAGCGCGGGACCCTCGGGATGCTTGGAGTCACGCACGGGAACAGCACCCGGGAAGCTCGCGGAGACCTCCACGCAGTTGCCGCCGTTGTTGGAGTACGACGACTTGACCCACGACGCGCCGGACAGATCGAGGTTCATGGGGCTGGCTCCTTCCGAGCCTTGTGAATCAGTGCCAGGAAGGCCGCCTT
>NZ_JBHYYB010000120.1:23793-25138 GCF_042752535.1 Kitasatospora sp. NPDC059327
GCAACGCTTCCACCACCAGCCGATCGTACGACCCATCCCCCACCGACACGAGAGGGCCCCGAGCGGCATACCGATCGGGGCCCTCTGCACGCGGGTCGTCTCACACGCCGCCGAAGTCGCCCGACCGAACACTGGCGACGAAGGACCGCCAGGCGTCAGCAGCGAAGACGAGTGCGGGCCCCTCGGGGTCCTTGGAATCACGGACGGGTGTCAGGCCGGGGAAGTCGGGCGAGATCTCGACACAGTTCCCGCCATTGCCACTGTGTTGTGACCTCACCCATCGGGCGCCGGTCAGGTTGATGGGCGGCATTCAAGGTCCTTCCGAACAGCGCGGATCATGGCCAGCGAGGCCGCCGTGGACAGCGACTCCACCTGGAGCTGATCGTAGTCCTCCTCCCACGCCGTTATGGTGGGGCGGCCGCGTTCCAGGTGACCTCGAAGCTGCGACTCGGCATAGCCGACTACCGATCGGTCCGGAAGGGTGAGCAAGACCAGGGGCAGCATGAAGGGACGCTGCTCTGCGAGTTCGAACGGTGCAACCTGAACGGTGACGTTTGGCCGTACAGCGAGCGACTCAAGATGGCCGAGCTGAGCACACATCACCTCGGCGCCCCCGATAGGCCTCAGAAGACAGCTCTGGTCCAGAACGGCATGGACGGTGGGCGGAGCCTTCTGGCTCAGCAACTTCTGACGCTGGACTAGGAACGCCACTCGCTCATCGGCCTGCTCCTGACTGATGCTTCCCCTCCGCACGCTCGCAGCCTCAAGTGCTGCGGCATAGACAGGCGTTTGGAACAGTCCGGGAATCACGCCCAACTCAAACGTACGCAGCCGCCTGCACCGTGCCTCTGCCTCGGCGAACTCTGCGAATCCCTCCAGAAGGCTGGAGCGCGAGTAGCGCCTCCACAGCTCAAAGAAGGTGCCTCCGGTCTCGAAGACCTCGTCAGCCCTAACAGCGAAGTTATGGGTTACGGGCTTCTTCGCTCGTTCGACGTACGAGACCATGGCGTTCGAGAAGCCCATCCTCCGCCCCAACTCCGTTTGCGACCACCTCATCGCTCTCCTTGACCTGCGGAGTTCGCGACCAAAGCGGGCCAGCGGTGATGCAGTCGGGTCAGATTCATCATGCTGCATGTGCTTTGCCACCTATAACCGGGCGAAACAGTCAAGGGTTAGCCCCTGGCCATCGTAGAGCCATCCGGGCCACCATGGCTACACCCGGTAAGAACTCGGGAACCCAGAGCTACCAAAAGGGAGCCCCCATGCCCAGCCGCCCCCGCATGCCCGCGTACACCCCCGCGGTGGGCGAGGTCGTCCACGACCTCGCCCACCGGACCTCCAACGG
>NZ_JBHYYB010000121.1:0-24675 GCF_042752535.1 Kitasatospora sp. NPDC059327
GCTACGAACGCAAGGCCGACCACTTCGCAGCCTTCGCCAGCATCGCCGCGGCCCTCATCTGCACCCGATGGCTATCCAAATGAGATGTCTTCTTAGGTCGTGTCCGGTCCGGTGATCGTGATCATGGCTGGTGGGGGTGGTGGCCGGTCGCGGTGTTGGGTGCGTTTGAGGGGCCAGTTGGACATCTTGCGTTTGATGACGCGGGGGCAGGTCCGTTGACGGCGTGGGGGTAGCAGGCGTTCGGTGATTTCAGCCAGGGTGCGGGTCAGTGCGCGGGCGAGTCTGCCGGGGGGAAAGCGCCGCCTGGGCGGGGACCTGGCGGCGTACGACCCGCAGGCTGCGGGTGAACGAGAGCCGGTCGGGGTCCAGGCCGTCGTTGAGGGCGGCCTGGTGCATCAGCTGCCGGATGGCGTGGTGGACGAGCAGGAGGCCGTAGACCTCCTGCTCGACTCCCCACGGGTACTTCGAGCGCAGGACGAGCCGGGGGCCGCGCTGGTGGGTCTTGACCTCGTCCAGCGTGGTCTCGATCTCCCAGCGCTGGGCGTAGAGCGCGGCCAGTTCGGTGGCGGGTGCCTCCTTCGGGTCGAGGAGGGTGGTGATCAGCCGGTAGACGGTGGTGTCGCCGGTGGAGGCGAGGGTGTACTCGACGACGCGGACGGTCACCGGGTTGCGGCGGTTCCTGCGGTCCGGTTCGGCATGGACCGTGCTGAGGTGGGAACCGTCGCCGAGGGCCCGCACGACGGGCAGGTTCGCGTTCGTGCGTACCCGCCACAGCAGGTCCGCGCCGGTGGCCCGGGCCTGCTGCCACAGCTCGAAGCCGTAGAAACCCCGGTCGGCCAGCAGCAGCATTCCTTTCTCGAGGCGATCGAACAACTGCCGCGACAGGGACTGCTCGCTCGCCGACAACGGACCGGTGGCGGCGGCGAACATCGCGTGTGTGCCGCACTCGGCCAGCCCCACCACCCGGGCCTGCGGGAACGCGCCCACCCCGCGCCCGGAGCCGGGGCGGCCGAAGAACGCCTCGTTGGCCTCGGTGTCCGCCAGGTCCAGCGTGGTGCCGTCCACCGCCACCACACGCCAGTGCCGATACCAGGCACCCGCGGTCCCGGGCACCGCCACCGGCCGGCACACCCGCGCGAACAGCAACCGCAACGGCTCCGGCCCCAGCCTGCGCCGGGCCCGGCCGATCGCGGCGGTCGTCGGCACCCGCCACGACCGCCGCCCGTCTCCCAGCCCCTCGCCCAGCAGCCGCGCGACCTCCTCATAGCCCTGCCCGAAGAACAGGCACATCGCCAGCACGAAGTACACGACCACCCGAGCCGGCAACAACCGACTGCGCTGCTCGGCCCGCCCGGTCTCAGCGATCACCTCATCCACCAGACCCGGCGGAAACACCTGGGTCAGCACCCCGATCGCGATCCGGTCCGACAACCGCTCACCCGCACACGACTTGACCTGCCCCGCCCTCGCCACACCACAACCAACGAGACAGACACACCAAAGTCACTGGCATTGCTACTAGGCGTTGAGGATCCGCCGCAGCCAGCGCAGCCGGGGGGCTCCCGCGTCCTGCGACAGCTGGGCCTGCGGCGCAAGCCCGTCGAAGCCGTGGAATCCTCCCGGCCAGACATGGAGCTCGGCCTTCCCGCCGGCCTGCCACAGACGGCCGGCGTAGGAGATGTCCTCGTCGCGGAAGGTCTCGGCGGAACCGACGTCGATGAAGGCGGCGGGGAGATCGGACAGGTCGGTGGCCCGGGCGGGCGCCGCGTACGGCGAGACGTCCGGCCCGCCACGGGCACGGCCGAGCAGTGCGGTCCAGCCCGCCTCGTTGGCGGCACGGTCCCACACCCCGAGCCCGGCCATCTGGTGTGCCGAGACCGTGTCGTTGCGGTCGTCCAGCATCGGGCCCAGCAGCATCTGGCCCAGCAGCGCCGGTCCGCCACGGTCCCTGGCCAGCAGCGCGAGTGCCGCGGTGAGGCCCCCGCCGGCGCTGACGCCGGCGATCACGATCCGCTCGGGATCGATCCCGAGCTCCGCCGCGTGCGCGGCCGTCCAGACCAGACCCGCGTAGCAGTCCTCGACCGGCGCCGGATGCGGATGCTCCGGAGCCAACCGGTACTCCACGGACACCACGACCAGACCCAGTTCCGCGGCCCATTCGAGCATCATGTCCATGCCCAGACGATTGTTGCCGAACATCATCCCGCCGCCGTGCGTGTAGTAGACGGCCGGCCGCGAACCTTCCAGGCCAGCCGGGCGGCAGATCAGCAAGGAAACGTCCGGCGCCCCGGCCGGCCCCGGAACAGCCCTGTCCTCGACCTCGAAAGCCCCGCCCCGGGAGAGGGCCTCGACGGAGAGACCGTGAGCATTGACGGCCTCGCGGACTTCGGCGAGGGGCGTGCCGACCGGAGGCATCAGCTCGGCGACGAGTTCGAGCGCGGCCGCCAGCTCCGGATCGAACGGGACGGGTGAGAACACTCCCTCGGCATCGGCCGCTGTCACCGGGGTCGTCGGATCGGCTGTCATGGCCACTCCTCGTGCTCACGGCCACGCCTGTGTGACCAGTGCGTTCATCGTGCCGACGGGGGTGCGGACCGGGCACTCGCCGTTCGGCGGAAATCACCCGCCGAATGCCTCGGGAGCCGGGGGAGGCACAGCCGCGGATCGTCCCTCGTCGACCTCGTCACGTAGGACGCGGCGCAGCAGTTTGCCTGTGGCTGTGCGGGGGAGGGTGTCGCGGAATTCATAGCGGCGCGGGCATTTGTGGGCGGCGAGACCTTCGCGGCAGTGCCGATCCAGGTCGGCTCGCAGTTCCTCGGTTGGCTCCTCTCCTTGCTCCAGTTGCACCACGGCCACAACGCTCGCGCCCCAGTCCGGGTCGGGGGTGCCGATGACGGCGACGTCGAGAATCGCCGGATGGCTGTGGAGCCGCTGTTCGATCTCAGCCGGGTAGACGTTGACGCCGCCGGTGATGATGAGATCGTCGCGACGATCGGCGAGGTAGAGGTAGCCGTCCTCGTCAAGATGTCCTAGGTCGCCCACGGTCATGTAGCCGTCGGTCCGTACAGCCTTGGCGGTCTTGTCCGCATCATTGTGGTATTCGAATGTCGCGCCTCCTAGTGTGGAGTAGATCAGGCCCACCTCACCGGGGGGCAGCTCGGCTCCGTCTTCTCCAAGGATCTTCACAGCGGCCGGACGGCCGAGGGTGCCTGGTCGGTCGAGAGCTTCCTGCGGGCTGACCAGGCTGATGGCGCCTTCGGTCGAGCCCAGGTACTCCCAGACCACAGGGCCGAACCACTCGAGTGCTGCCCGCTTGGTATCGATAGGGAAGGGGGCGCCGGCCACCACTATGGTCTGGAGGCTTTCCAGGCGCCGCTCGGCACGAAAGCGTTTGGGCAGGCGCATGATCCGGTGAATATGCGTCGGAACCGTATGCATGCTGGTCACGCCGTACCGCTCGATGTCGGTGAGGACTTGGGCGGCGTCGAACTTGCGGCGTATCACGATCGTGTGGCCGAGCTGAAGTGCTCCCAATGCGAAGTTACCCGGAGCCGCGTGGTAGAAGGGGGAGAAGAGCAGATGGACGGCGCGTCCGGGTACAAGACCGACCTGTGCCATCAAGACCTGGGAGTGTTCCGCCACCGCCTCCGGCGGTATCGGCGGCAGCGGTCGTCGCACGCCCCGCGGTCTACCTGTGGTGCCCGAGGTGTAGCCCATGGTCATGCCAAGGCTGCGATTCTCCGGCTTCGCGCTGCTCGCTGTGTCCCGGAGTTCCTGGTAGGCGCTCCATCCGTCGGCAGAGCCGTCGACCGCATACCGGGCCGAGGGCAGCCGGCCGAGGACCGGAGCGAGCGCTCGCGCCAGATCCGCGGATGCGAAGAGGGCCTTGGAACCGGAGTCCTCAACGATGTAGGCGACCTCCTCGGCGGTGAGGTGGGTGTTGATGGGCACGAGGTAGAGGCCGATCTGCTGGACGGCCAGCAGTATCTCGAGACACTCGGTGCTGTTATGGAGGAGTGCCGATACGGTGTCGCCCTGGGTGAGGCCGAGTTCGCGCATCGCGTTGGCTACGCGGTGCGCGCGCCGGGCGAGTTCGCCGAAGGTGGTGGTGAGTCCGTCCGGCCCCACCACAGCAGGGCGGGTGGGGTCTTGGAGCGCGACGGCGAACACGTCGTTGGGCTCTGCGGGGAGTTGGGGCATCAGACGTACCTCCGGACGAGCACGGGCTGCGGGTGATGAGGAAAGGGCCTCCGCCAGGACTGGGCTAGGCAGCAGCGAGGGGGTCAAGGCATGATGATGACGGGCTTGACTGCCGTTCCGGCGACGGCGTCGGCCTCGGCACGGGAGAGGTCGGCAAGCGGGTACTTGCTGATCATCTTGTCGAAGGGGAAGTCTCCACGTTGCCACAGGTCGATGAGGCGCGGGATGAAGGTCTGCGGAACTGCGCCACCCTCGTAACAGAAGGTGACGGTCTTGCCCGTGAGTTCCGCAGGATGAAGGGCGAGCGGATCCACGCCGGACCCGACGAGTACGCACAGTCCCGGCCGCTTCAGTACCCGCACAGCGTTCGCCATCACCGCGCCCACACCAGTGGTGTCCAGGGCGAAATCAAGTCCGTCTGGGCCGCAGGCGATCTCCTGGACGACGTTGGAGTGTGCCCCGTCCACCACGCGGGTGGCACCGAGCTCGAGTGCCAACTCGCGGCGGGCGGGGTTGAGGTCCACCGCGACTATGTCGCTCGCGCCGGCGGCCTTGGCTGCCATGACGGCTGACAGGCCCACGGCTCCGGCACCGAAGACGGCCAGTGTCTGGCCGGGCGCGACGCGCATCACGTTGAGTACTGTTCCAGCGCCGGTCTGCACGCCGCAGCCGAGCGGTCCGAGTAGTTCCAGGGGCAGGTTCGGATCGACCTTGACCATGCTCCGGGCGGTTGCCAGAGCGTACTGGGCGAACGAGGACTGGCCGAACCACCGATTGGTGACGGGGACGCCGTCGGTGTCGCGGGCGGTTCGGCCTCCTTCTGGGGTGAGGCCGCTGAGGTTGCGCGCGTCGAAGGCGGTGCAGTGGGTCGGCATGCCGTTCATACACCCCGCGCATTGACCGCAGGAGTCGAAGCTCAGCACCACGTGGTCGCCTGGTGACACGGCGCTGACGCCGGTTCCGACCTCTACCACCACCCCCGCTCCCTCGTGGCCGAGTACGGCGGGCAGGAAGTGGTCGCCCAGGAAGCCGGAGCGGCCCATGAGGTCGGTGTGGCACATTCCGGTCGCCGTGACGCGCACGAGGGCCTCGCCGGGGCCCGGGGCGTCAAGTTCCAGGGCTTCGATGGAGTAGGGGGCTGTCGGGTCGCGCAGGACGGCGCTGAGGGAGACGGTCATGGGGTGGCTCCAGTGACTGACGAAGGGGGGTGGCCGTGGTCATCGGGGGGAGAAGAGGTCGAGTGCCTCTTGCCAGGTGCCACGTCGGTGGATGAGCCTGCGGTACTTCATGATCTTGGCTGGTTCATTGAGAGTGAACGCCCCTGCGAGCCTCTCGCCCGATCGGTAGAGGACGACGAGGCGCGGCCCGTTCATGCCGCCGGAGACGATGCGTGCCTCGTCCGAGGAAGGGTGACCGACGAGCTGCACGCGGGTGTCGTACCAGTCGCTCCAGACATAGGGGACGGTTTCGTACGGCTCCTGCAGGCCTGGTTGCAGCGCGTTGCGCGCCGCGGCCCCGCCCTGTGCGGCGGCGTTGGTCCAGTTCTCCAGACGGGTCAGGCCCTGGTCCATGATCGCGTTCGGCCAGTGCGCCACGTCGCCCGCCGCGTAGACGCCTGGCCGGGAGGTGGCGAGGTAGGAGTTGCACAGGATCCCGTGATCGTGTGCGTTGAGCGCTACACCCGAGCCGGCCAGCCAGCCGGTGGTGGGTGTCGCGCCGATACCGACGACGACGAGGTCGGCAGGTAGCAATGACCCGTCGGCGAGCTCGACGGCTTCGACCTGACCGGACCCGTGCACGGCAGCGACCGTGGCGGACAGTCGAAGGTCGGTGCCGTTGCGCAGGTGGATGGCCGCCAGGGCGGGCGCCATCTCCGCTCCCACGGCTCGGGCCAGCGGGGCAGGCTCTGCTTCCACCACGGTGACCTCGCAACCGCGGTGCCGTGCGGCCGAAGCGACCTCCGAGCCGATGAACCCGGCTCCGACGATCACAGTCCGTGCCTTCTTCTCCAAGGCGGCGCGGAGGGCATGTGCGTCGTCCAGCTCGCGCAGGGTGGTCACGCCGGGAATCGAAGCCCATGTTGGAGGGATGCGGGGCGTCGCCCCCGTCGCGATGACCAGCGTGCCGAAGGGCACGGGCTTTCCGTCTACCCACACGATGTCCGCGTCGGGGTCGAGCCGTTCGGCGGGTGCCCCGAGCAGCAGGTCGACACCGAGTTCATCACGGAGGAAGGCTTCGTCACGCAGGACCGGTACCGGGGCGTCCGATTGGAGGAAAGCCTTGGACAGCGGAGGACGGTCGTACGGGAGGTGGGACTCGGCGCCGATGAGGGTGATCGGGCCGCCGTATCCCGCGGCCCGCGCCCCCTCGACGGCGCGCAGGCCGGCCAGGGAGGCGCCGACCACGACGAAGGGCGGTCCAGGGGTCATGTGGCGACGCCTTTGCTGATGCGCAGTGCCGCCGTCGGGCAGGAGCGCACTGCCTGCTCGACCCCTTCGAGGTCTCCGCCGGTTACGCCCCCGAGGTCGGTGCGGAGCAGGGCGAGCTTGCCGTCGTCGCCTATCTCGAAGAAGTCAGGTGCGAGGGACTCGCAGATTCCGAGACCGGTGCACTTGCTGAAATCGACATGGATCATGATTGTTCCCTGTGCTTGCGCAGTTCACCGCACGTAGGCGGGAAGCGCGTCGATGCCGTTGATGAATTTGCTTCTCAGCGGCTCCGGTTCACCGAACTCGATGTTCGGGAGGCGGTGGAGAAGCTCGCCGATGATCGACCGGAGCTGCACCTTGGCGACGCCGTTACCCAGGCAGAAGTGGGCCCCGCCGCCACCGAACCCGACGTGCGGGGAGGCGGGGCGGGACAGGTCAAAGGCGTGCGGATCGGGGAACTTGGACTCGTCCCGGTTGCCGGAGCAGTAGAACATGACGACCTTGTCGCCGGCTGAGATCCTCGATCCGGCGAGTTCGACGTCTTCGGCGGCCGTGCGGGCGAACTGCATGACAGGGGACGCGTGGCGCACGAACTCATCGATCGCGGGCATGATGCGGGCATCGAAGTCGGCCATGAGCCAATCCCGCTGGTCCGGCAGGGTGGCGAGGCTGAGCATGGTGCGGGTGGTGGTCTGCTTGGTGGTGTCGTTGCCCGCTACGCCCATGAGCACCATGAAGTCACCGATATCGTCGTCTGTCAGCCCCTCGCCGTCTATACGGGCCTGTACCAGATTGGTGAGCAGATCGTCGGCGGGGCTCCGGCGGCGGTGGGCGGCGAGATCCGCGCCCAGAGTGCGGAGGTAGGTGAACGCCTCGAACTTGATGATCAACGCTTGGTCGTCGGACAGTCCCGCCGCGTCGGCGCCGCCAACCACGTTCTCCGCGGCGCGCGCCACCTGTGCCCGCTCGGACTGCGGCACACCGACGATGTCGGAGACCGTCTCCATGGGGAGCTTGCTGGAGCAGTCCGCGACGAAGTCGATGGCGCCGGCGCCGACGAGGTCGTCGACGATTCTCGCGGCGTTGGCCTTGATGCGGTCTTCGATTCCCTTGATCCGCTTCGGTGTGAAGGCGGCGCTGACCAGGCCGCGGTAGCGGCTGTGCTGGGGTGCGTCCATCGCGAGGAAGAAGCTTCCGGTCCTGGCGAGCTCGGGGTCCAGCGGCTCCATCTGAATGCCGTGGCGCGACTGGAAGACTTCGCTGTTCATGCTGACCGTCGTGATGTCCTCGACACGGGTCACCGCCCAGAAGCCCTCCTGGGAGTGTTCCTGTGCGTAGGCGATGGGCGGGTGCCAGCTCACCGGCGCTTCCCTGCGGAGCCGAGAGAACGCCGTATCCCGTGCTTCGAAGGACTGGTTCCAGAACTCGGCAGACGAGATGTCGATGCCGGTGGTGAAGGGGTGGGTGTTGGTGTAGAGGCTCATCGGATCTCTCCTCGTTGTGTTCGGTGCTGAGCTCAGTAGGCGGTTGGTACGGAGAGGACCTGGGTCTCGGTGAAGCCGTAGAGACCCCAGAGGCCGTTCTCGACTCCGATGCCGCTCCATCTGGCACCGCCGAAAGGCAGGTCCGGGCGGACTCCGGAGCCGTGGGCGTTGATGGCGACTTGGCCGCAGTCCAACTCGGTCGCGACCCGCCGGGCGCGGTCGGTGTCGGACGACCAGACCGAGGCCGTCAACCCGTAGGGGCCCTCGTTGCAGCGCTCAAGGACGTCGTTGACGTTGCGGTAGGCGATGACCGGCAGCGCGGGCCCGAACTGCTCTTCGTCGACGATGCGGATGCCGTCGGAGGCGGCGGCGAGGATGGTGGGCTGGTAGAAGTAGCCGCGGCGGTTCATGGAGGCCCCACCTGCGGCGACCTTGGCGCCCTGTTGGAGCGCGTCTTCGACCAGCCCGACGACACGACTGTATTGCGGCAGGTTGTTGATGGGTCCTAGCTCGGTGCCTTCCTCCGCTCCAGCGCCCACTCTTACCGTGCGGGCACGCTCGGCCAGCGCCTCCACCACATCGTCGTAGAGGCTGTGCGGTGCGTACACGCGCTTGACCGCCAGGCAAACCTGGCCGTTGTTGGCGAAGGCCGCCCAGAAGAGCTGGTCGGCTATCGCCTGCGGGTCGGCGTCATCCAGGATGATCGCCGGGTCGTTTCCGCCCAGTTCGAGGGTGACCCGCTTGAGGTCGTCCGAGGCGGCGGCGGCGATCGCCTTGCCTGTCGGCGTTGAGCCCGTGAAGCTGATCTTGCGGGGCACGGGGTGGGTGGTCATCCGGGCTCCGAGAGGGTCCCGGCCGGAGATCACGTTGAGCACACCGGGCGGCAGGACCTGCGCGAGGGTCTCGCCCAGGGCGAGAGTCGCCAGTGGGGTGAAGGGCGACGGCTTGAGCACCATGGTGTTGCCCGCGCGGAGTGCCGGCGCGATCTTCCACATCGCCAACGTGACAGGGAAGTTCCACGGGGTGATGGCGGCGACCACGCCGAGCGGTCGGCGGAGGACTTCGGCGTACCCGGACCGGTCGTCCTGTACCACCTCGCGGGGCATCTCAAGTCCGGCGTAGTAGTCCAGCCAGGCCGCCGCGGCCATCACCTCGACGCGGGCGTCCTGGAGCGGCTTGCCCTGTTCGCTCGTGAGCAGTCCAGCGATACGCTCGCCGTCCTGTCGGACAGCGACCGCGGCTTCGCGAAGCATGGCACGGCGCTGGTCTTCGTCACGGCGCCACGCTCCGAAGGCGGAACGAGCGGAGTCCATCGCAAGCTGCAACTGCTCTTCGGTGCAGTCCGGGGCCTGGCCGAAGAACTCGCCCGTCGCAGGATCGATGACACCGAACGTGGCCTTGGACTGAACAGCCAGACCATTGATTGTCATAGGCAGAACTGTCATGCGTCTTTCCTCCAAGTAGCGGCCGTTGCGCGGGCGCATATGAGGTTCCCGTATGGGTACGGCGAAACGACCGTAGGAAATCGACGTACGAGAATGAAACACAGATTGATACTTCGCTCTTCTCGCTCAGATCACCCGCAGAGAAGATCCGAGACGCGGGCGGGACCGGGCAGGAACTCGTAGCCGATGCCGCACCCGATCATCCACTCCTCCCATGCTTGAAGAGCGGAAGCTGGTGAACCGAACTCCGAACTATTCACAGTAGAGACGACCGACCTTGAATAGCCGCTCACCCAGTCCCGGCCACGCCTGGATTCAGTACTGCGGATCAACAAATTGGTCGTGAGACGTCGGTAGCCGCACCCAGTGGCCGCAGGTCACCGGTGAACGTTCTGTGCCGCGAACTCCGTCCGATCTCGAGGAGGGAGGAATCGACTTCAGCCAGGCAGCGCGCGTACGGGCCGGCGGCGGACACCCACCTCACCCCGCAAGCGTACTGCCCGTAGAGTCAGCGTTTGGGGCGGCACGTGCCACCAGGTCCGGAACCACTGCGCCGAGTTCGGCGGCGTCCCAGTTTCCCTCGGTGCTGGCCGATGGCCCCAGCCGCCACCCCTCCGCCACGCCGATCCTGCCGCCACCGACGTCGAAGACACGCCCGGTGACGGTGGCGCTGTCCTCACTCGCGAGCCAAGCCACGAGAGGGGCGATATGGTGGGGGCCCAGTCCCGCCTTGTAGGCTTCCGGCAGGATGCTTTCAGTGAGGCGTGTGAGAGCGACCGGTGCGATAGCGTTCGCGGTCACGCCGTATCGCCCGAGTTCCATTGCGGCGATCACGGTGAAGGACGCTATACCGGCCTTGGCAGCACCATAATTGCCCTGCCCGAAGTTTCCGTAGATGCCCGAGGCCGAAGTGGTGTTGATCAGCCGACCCTGCACCTTCTGGCCGGTTGCCTTGACCGCAGCGCGCCAATACTGAGCAGCGAACTTGGTGGGCAAGAATGTGCCACGCAGGTGGACGCGGATGACGGCGTCCCAGTTCTCCTCCGTCATCGAAATGATCGTCTGGTCCCGCAGGATGCCGGCGTTGTTGACCAGGATGTCCAGTCGTCCGAACTCGTCGACCGCCTGGTCGATGAGAGCCTTGGCTCCCGCCGCGTCGGCGACGTCGCTACCGTTGGCCACGGCGGTTCCCCCAGCGCGGATGATCTGGTCTACGACCATCTGGGCCGCTGTCCGATCAGCGCCCGTCCCGTCGGCGGTACCGCCGAGGTCGTTGACAACCACGGCCGCCCCCTGACGGGCGAGTTCGAGCGCGTACTCCCGGCCGATACCCCGACCGGCCCCGGTGACAATGGCCACACGGCCCTTGCAAATTCCGCTCATGCGGATCGCCTCCTTGTCCATCTGTGTCTTTGTCTTTGCGTGCGCGTGGAGTTACAGGCTGCGCCGCAGCACGCCATGGTCGATGACGACGGCGCCTTCGCTCAGGGTGCGGAAGAGTACTCGCCGGCCGTCTTCCCAGCCCTCGACCGTTATCTTCTGGCCCGGCAGGACCGGAGCGGAGAACCGGCCCGACATCGCCCGGAACCGGTCGACGCGCGAGTCACACGCCGCGTGAAGGAGAAGCCGGGCGGTATACCCATAGGTGCACATGCCATGCAGAATCGGTCGCTTGAAGCCCGCCGCGGCCGCGTATCGGGGATCCGAATGCAAGGGGTTACGGTCCCCGGTCAATCGATACAGCAGCGCTTGATCCTGGGGAATTGACGCTTCCACGCGGATGTCGGCCGGCCGCGCGGGCAGGGTCCAGACGGTGCTGGGCCCACGCTCCCCGCCGAATCCGCCCTCACCCTTGATGAATACGGAAGTCCGGTGGGTCGCCAGCAGCAGCCCCGTAGCGGTGTCGGTCGAGACCATGTCGATCACGACCACCGCGGCCGTGCCCTTGTCGTACATCCCGGCCACAGTGGCAACTGTGCGCGCGGTACCGGCGACCGGTAGCGGGTTGTGGATTTCGAAGGACTGCTCGGCGTGGAGGATCGCGCTGGGGTCGACGTCTCCGAACAAGGCACCGACGCTGTTGCCGCCTCCCATCATGTTGGCGAAACTGGGCAGCGCGAGGAGCCTGACACCGTCAGAGTTCTCGGTCGTGAAGCACAGTTCGTCGCCGACGTCGTGCTGACCGGCGCCGACAGCGAGGGCGTACAGCATCACGTCGTCGGCTGTCCACGTATGCTCGGTCGGCGGAGCGAACCTCCCGACGCTGTCCAGATTCAGCGGCATACGTCAGGGCCTTTCTGTGGAGAGAATCAGGCTGGCGGCGGCGGCGAAGAACAGGCCGACGCCCTGGACGAAGCTCACGCGGACATCGGGTACCTGGGCCGATGCTTCGCCGCGGAGCTGACGGATCGCCTCCTGGATGGCGAACATCCCGTACATCCCGGTGTGGGTGTAGGACAGGCCGCCGCCGTTGGTGTTCATCGGCAAGGACCCACCGGGTCGGGTGGCACCCGAGGCGATGAACGCACCGGAGTCTCCCCGTCCGACGAATCCGAGGTCTTCCAGCATGTAGAGCGGCACGTGCGCGAAGGCGTCGTAGCACATGAGGTGGTCGATGTCGGAGTGACTCAACCCCGCGGATGCGAAGGCCTCGGAGCTTGAGGTACGAAAGGCTTCGCAGGAGCCTGGGTCCGTCATCTGCGACATGATCGGTGAGTCCGCGGACTCGCCCGAGCCGAGGAGGTGGACGGCCCGATCGCCTCCGGGCAGGTCTTTCGCGCGCTCGGCGGTGGTGAGGACGAGCGCGCCCCCGCCGTCGGTGACGACACAGCACATGTCCTTGGTGAACGGATAGGCGACAGGCCTGCTGACGTTGAGGACTTCGTCCACCGTGGTGGGCTTGCGGCGCAGCGCTCGAGGGTTCCGCACGGCCCAGGCCCGCTGGGCGACGACGACTTCGGCCAGGTCGGTCCGACTCATGCCGCGGTCGTGCAGGAAGCGCAGCGCGGGAACGGTGAAGTTCGCGGATGGCATGACCGCGCCGTATGGGTGCTCGAACTGCCCCGCGGCCGAATCGGAACTCAGGTTCATGTAGCGCATTCCCACCCTGGACCGGCCGGATTCGCCATGAGTGATGAGTACTGTCGTCGCGGCTCCTGCGGCGATCGCCGCGGCGGCGTGCCGGACGTGCAGCAGGGGGGTGCAGCCACCCACCAGGGTGCTGTCCAGCCAGCGCGGCTTGATCCCGAGGTAGTGCGAGACCTCCATGGGCATGAGTCCGGTGGTCGCGATGCCGTCGATGTCGCGGGGGCCCAGTCCGGCGTCGGCGAGAGCGTTGCGTCCGGCCTCGGCATGCAGTTGGAGCATCGACATGTGTGGCAGGGAGCCGATCTCTGTCGTTTCGGCGGCACCGATGACAGCGATGTCCCCTCCGTGCATAGACATCATTGGTCGTTCTCCAAGCGGAAAACCGGAAGGGTGTGGTCACCGCGGTCCTCGAACTCGACGGTGACCGGCGCGTCAAGCAACAGCGCCTGCGGCTCGGGAGGAGAACCGACGATGTTGGTCAGCATCCGAGGTCCCTCGTCGAGTTCCACGAGGGCGATGATCTTGGGTACCGCTGGATCGGCAGGGGGGAACGGATTGCAGTCGATCACGTACGACAGCAGTCGACCCCTGCCCGAGACCGTCCGCCATTCCACTTGTGTCGACGTACAGCTCGGGCAGTAAGGGCGTGGATAGAAGTAGTACCGCTCGCAGTGCATGCATCGCTGGATTGCCAGCCGCTCCTGCTTGGCCGCATCCCAGAAGGGTTGTGTGTCAGGGGTGGGCGTGGGGGTGAATCCGCCAGGCATGGGCGTCCTCCAGTTCGGGACTTCTCGACCTCGTGCCCTCTGGCAGCACAAGAAACCAGAATCGACTCTCTTTGGCAACCCTTGCGGCATGGACGATGATTCGGGGCCGGAGTGCTGGAGTCGGACGGCCACCGCCTGTAGTTGCCGGTCGTAGCCGGGTTGGCACGCGGCTGCCCCCCTGCGCTTCCGGCCTGGCGCGGGCCTCGGCTATGCTCGGACCGCACCCGAAGCTGAGAGTTCATTCCGGAAATCGACGTACCCGAGCAGGGGTGGGGCAGCATCCGAGGGGGACCACGATGATCGACACGGCCAAGGGACCAGCTCGCCCGACCACGCCGGCGCAGCGGGCGCGGTTCGACCGCATCGTCGAAGTCGCCACACTGGTGGTGACGAGGAGCGGCGAGGAAGGCCTTCAAATGGCCCAGCTGCCCAAGCTCGCCGATGTGTCCCTGAGCACCCTCTACCGCTACTTCACCTCCAAGCAGCATCTGCTCTTCGCTGTGGTGGAGCACCATCTGCAAGCAGCCCTTGCACGTACACGCCCGGGAGGAGGGTCGGAGGCGTCTGTGCGAGAACGTGCCGCCGAGCACCTGCTCCGCGTCTACGGACTGGACCAGCGAGTGCCCACCCTGGGTGCTCTGATGCGGCGGCTGAGCGCTGTCACCGACCCGGGGTTCGTCACCGAGCGAGCAGTCGTGGACGAGTTGCACAGGAAGATCCTTCACCGCGCGCTCGGCCCGTTGTCGGACCACCAGGGCCGTGTTCTGAACCTGGTCGTCCTTGGCGCCGACGCGGCCATCCGCCTGGGGCTGACCGGCGTCCTGTCGCCGGCGGAAGTACGCTTCCAGATTCTGACGGTAAGCCGCCTGCTCGACCTGACGCCCGCGCAAGTCGAGCAGGACGAGCGTTCGGCGGACCGGTGAGGGATCGGCGGCCGGGATCGGGCGGCGACTCCTCCCCACGTCCGGCACTGCACCACTGACGGCACAGACGACTCACCGTCCGGCCTCGGCCGCCTCGCAGAGGCCGTTGGCGACCGGCGAGCCGCGCCAACCGTTCAAGGGCCGTCCAGCTCAGTGAGGGCGGGCTGCTGACGGATACCACCAGGGCCGCGCTGGAACGCGCACTGAAAGCCGAGCCGACCCGGCATCTCGGCCATGAGAGGCACGGTACGGTCGCGGGTCGGGCAACTCCCGCTACGGGGCGTCGCCCAGAGCCGTTCTGACGGACGCCGGGGTAGTCACGACGGTGCCCGGGGACCGCAAGGGCGACCTCGAGCCGCGGCTGTCACCGAAGAACTCGCGGCGGATCGCGGGCTTCGACGACCGCGTCCCTTCGGTGTTCGCGCGGTCCCGCCGGTTGCCGTCCTCGCCCGGTCGAGCTGCCATGGGCTCCGCCGAACTTGCTGCTCCTGCCCATGCGTTGGGGCTCGGCCTCGCCGCAGGCAGGCCCGCTCAAGGTCGGCCGGCGTGAACGCTGCGGCACCCCGGCGGATGGACCACGTGGAGAAGTTGCTGCTCGCCCTGGACGTGGTCGGCGAGACCCGTTCCCGGGGCGTCGACCTCGATCGGATCCTGACCGATGCCGGTTACGGTGATTCGGCCGCTTCCCTCTGGGCCCGGCGAACGAGACTTTCGGGTGTGGGAGAGGCGTCTCCTCCTCTCCCACCGCCCTTCCGGCCGCGAGCCGCCCGGTCACCCCGCCCCACGGCGGCAGATGAATGCCCTCACGAACTGAGAAGAATTCATTGACGTGGCGCGAAGAGCGTGTCAGTCTCCACGGCATCGCGCTGGACTCGCGTCGTGCTTCCCCCCTCTCCACGTACGCAGAGTCGCGCCCTCCCCCCTCTCCAGGCGCCCACGTGCAGGACGCCCGTCTTCACAGTCAGGGAGAAGAGCAATGACGCTCAACAACGCCGTGACATCGCCCCAGAGTCCGACCGGGGGGCCCGACCGAGCACCGGGCCACACGGGCACACTGGCCGCCGCCTGCGGTGCGGTCTTCGTGGCCCAGGTCGCGACCTCGCTCCCAGCCTCGCTGACCGCCCTCCTCCAAGCGGACCTGAACACACGCGGAACGCAACTCACATGGATCACCGCCGCATTCATGATCGCAGTAGTCTGCTTCGAGTTCACCTTCGGCGCCCTCGGTGACCTCTTCGGGCGCCGAAGACTCATGGCGGCCGGCATGGCCCTGGTCGCCGCGGGCAGTGCCGTAGCCGCGCTCGCGCCCACCGTGCAGGTGCTGTGGATCGGCGCCGCCCTGAGCGGACTGGGCGCCGGCGCGACCTTTCCAAGCTCGCTCACCGCGATCACCGCCGTGACCCGAAGTGCGCGGGAACGAGCACACGCGGTGGCCCTGTGGAGCGGCCTCCTGTCCGCCGGCGCCGCCGTGTCACCTCTACTCGGCGCCATATTCACCACGACCGGGTCGTGGCGCGGTCCCTTCTGGGTGCTCGTCGCTCTCGCCCTGGTCGGCATCGCGCTCGCCCTGACGCTGGCCACAGAATCGAAAGCACCCACGGGCCGCACACGGGACGCGGCCGGCCAGATCACCTTCACCCTCGGCCTCATCCTGGTGCTCTACTGCGCCATCGAGTGGCCGGGATCGGGCTGGGCCCTTCCCGCCCTGCTCGCTCTCGGCGCCTGCCTTCTCGTCGCGTTCGCCGTGATAGAGCTGCGAGCCGAATCTCCGATCCTCGACCTGCGTCTGTTCCGCAACCGAGCCTTCACCGTGTCTTCCATCGTGACGGTCGTAGGCATGTTCGCCTTCCTGGGCGCCTGCTTCGCAATCGGCCTGTGGCTGGGTCCCGTGCAGCACCAGGAGCCGATCCGCGTCGCGATCCTCTTCCTGCTCCTTCAAGGGCCCCCTCTCCTGCTCATCCCCGTGATCTCGGCGCTCCTCCACTACATCGCCCCGCCCTGGCTGATGACCTCCGGATTCACCCTGATGGCGATCGGCTGTCTGCTGTGCACTCGGCTTGACGTCACAGACCCAGGACTCGGCGCCTTCGCCACGCCCGCCCTGCTGATCGGCTTCGGTTTCGCCCTGACCCTTGGCTCGGTGACATCCGTCGCGTTGAACAGCGTGCCCGCCCACCTGTCCGGCACGGCCAGCGCCACCACCAACACGCTCCGAAATCTCAGCTTCGCACTGGCCCCCGTGGTCCTCGGCACGGTTGCCCTCAACAACGCGGGATCGACGTTCGCCACCAACCTGACTGCCTCGAACCTGCCGGCCGACCAGGTGGCAGCGGCAGTCCAGATCGCCGAGATCGGAGGGCCCATCGCCGTGAACAGCATGCCACCCGGCATCACGGGACCCGCGGTGGGCGGTCTGGCCCTGGACGCCCTGGGCAGCGGCTTGAGCACCGTATTCCTGATCTGCGGCGTGGTGGCCGCAGCTGCGGCGGTGCTCACCGCGTTCGGCATGATCAAGATCAAGGCCGACCACTCCGCCTAGAACGAAGCGATCCCCCCCACCGCCTGGAGATAACCGGGGATCTGGGCGTACACCACGAGGCCCTGCGCAACTGGATCCGCCAGGGCGAAGCGGAGTGCGGCGAACGCGAGGCGCGACCGACCAGCACCGAGAAAGAGGAACTGGCCGCTCCGCGCGAGGAGAACGCCGGGCTCCGGCGGTCCTGCGAGATCCTCAACGCCGCCTAGGCTTCCTTCACCCAGGAGCTCCGCCCGACCCGGCGACGGTACTGAGACTCATCGACGATCACCAGGACCGCTTCGGGGCCGAGCCCACCCTCCGGGTACCGCACATCCCCGCCTCCAGCCACTACCGCCGGCGCCGCGATGCCCACGAGCCCCGCGAGCGCAGACGCCACAACACCGAGCTGACCGAGCGGATCCGCAGCATCCATACCGATTCCAACCCCACCTACGGCTCCCCGCATGGCCATCAAGGACACCCATGTCGGCCGAAAGCGGGCCGACCGCCTGACGCGCCAGGCCGACCGCGGAACGCCAGCCCGCGCCGTCCCGCTCCTTCACCCGCCGCGACCCGGGGCCGACCCAACCTCGGACCTGGTCCGGCAGGTTGAACTCAAGCAGTACGCGTCCACGAAGCTCGTAACTCCTTCACTGAAGGCGGGAATCGAGTCGAGCACGGGAAGCGTGGGCGCCCCTTCGACAACGCCCCGACCTCGCTCTATCCGCCTGCACCGATGGTTGGTCCACCACCCGCCGCGTCCAAGGGCGCCTCGGCTGGCCCCAGCTTCGACGGTACAAGGCAAGGAAGCACGCCGACCAAGCGACGGCCGAACTTGCGGCCATCGAACCAACACCCAGCCTGACCAAGAGATCAGCACCTCCCGCTCAACGGGGAAGCTCAAGGAGAACTTGGTCACAGGCAACGGGAGGAGCGGACCGTGCCGCAACCGGAACCGGTGATGTCAGCACTGTCCCAAGCCGGGAGACGTCAGAGGAAGAAGCGGGACACGCGTGACGCGCTCGCACGGGAGGCCCTGAGGCTGTTCATTCTCCAGGGCTACGACAATACGACCGTTGACCAGATCACCGATGAGGTCGACGTCTCCCAGCGCACCTTCTTCCGCTACTTCGCCAGCAAGGAGGACGTGGTGCTGAGCCCGATCACCGCCATCGACGAAGCGTTCCTCGCGACACTGGAAGCGCGCCCGGCCAGCGAGAATCCGCTGGAGGCGATGTGCGGCTCCTTCCGAGCGGTTCTCGAGCAGGTCCACAGAAACGAGCTGGAGGGTGTGGACCCGATCCTGCACATGTCGGTGATGCAGCTCATCGAGCGGACTCCGGGCCTGCTGGCTCAGCATCTGCGACGGAGCGAGCGCATGGAGGACCAGCTCGTCGCGGTCATCTCGCGACGCGAGGGCCTCGATCCGAAGTCCGACCGGCGCCCACGCGTCATCGTGGCAACGTTCGGGGCCATCGGCCGTGTTACCACCCGCATCTGGTTCCTCAGGGCCGAAGGGGATCAACAAAGCATCACCGCGGAGCTCAAGTCGAGCCTGGACCTCCTCGGCCCAGCGCTGTTCGGGAACTGGCGCCGCGATTCGGACCCGCTGCCCGAACACCCGTGAGACCTCAGCAACTGTGCTGTCAAAGGCCATTGAGATGCAGGAGCGCCGCCGATCTGCTGGCCAGCCGCAGTCAGCGGTGGAGCTGTGGAAGCGGGAGGTGGAGCGCCGTGAAGCGCTGTTGAACCGAGTGGCGGTGTGAGACCGCTGCCGCCGTGCTGTCGCAGCAGCAGGGTGAAGCTGGGGGCAGCTCGATCCGGGAGACGCCGGTGAGGGCGGCAAGCAGCCCCGACAACGACGGAGTGTCCCGGGATCGCCAGACGGGACAGGTCCGGCAAGCGAGACAGGAAGGTGTACGCGAGGAACCAGCGTCTGAACGCTTCTTAAGGCTCAAACACCAGCTCAAATCTGGCGGATATGGGCTGGCCAGCGGTGCACATCCACCTGGCAGTCGAGGGTGGAGAACTTCCGGAACGGTTAACTTCGCCGGACTGGGAGGCCACGGTGAAGGCCTGCGGCGTAACCGTGGCGAGGCCGCAGGAGCAAAGCTGGGCACCTCACCTGTTGATCGGTTCGCAGTGAACACGGGAACCGTCTCGGTGGTCCCGTCCCCGGCTGGCAGCCTGCCAGATGGGAGGGAAGATCCGTCGTCGACTGATGCCACCGAGGTGGGGCGGAGGAGTCGTAGTAGTCGGAGGCCGGGAGAGCCGGTCACATGGCGAAGGGGGCCAGCAAGTCAGCAGGGAGGGCACTGGAATGCCGGGAGGACGCTGGTGAACACCGGCGAGCTGGACGACGCTCTGTTCGGGGCGGAGATACGGGTACTGGGTATCCAGACCAAACTGCACCGATGGGCGATGGGTGATCCCCATCGCAGGTTTGACGACCTGTTCAATCTCGTGGCCGATCCCGCGTTCCTTCTGGTGGCGTGGGCTCGGGTGCGGCGGAACAAGGGCGCGCGCACGACCGGAGTGGACGGTCAGACCGCCTACTACGTGGAGGCCGTGCAGGGGGTCGAGGTGTTCCTGGACCGGCTGCGGTCGCAGTTGAGGGACCGCAGCTTCCTCCCAGTGCCGGTGCGCGAACGGATGATCCCCAAGAGCGGTGGCAACCTCCGCCGTCTGGGCATCCCGACCGTGGCGGACCGGGTGGTCCAGGCGTCCTTGAAGCTGGTGCTGGAACCGATCTTCGAGGCGGACTTCCGTCCGTGCTCGTACGGCTTCCGGCCGAACCGGCGAGCGCACGACGCCGTCGCCGAGATGCGGCTGCTGGCGTCCACTTCGTATGAGTGGGTGCTGGAGGCCGATATCGCGGCGTGCTTCGACGAGATCTCCCACACGGCCCTCATGGACCGCGTGCGGAATCGGATCGGGGACAGGCGTGTGCTCACGTTGGTCAAGGCGTTCCTCAAGGCCGGAATCCTCAGTGAGACCGGGCAGTTGAGGGACACCGACTCCGGCACCCCGCAAGGGGGCATCCTCTCACCACTGCTGGCCAACGTGGCACTGACCGCTCTCGACGATCACTTCGCCGAGCAGTGGAAGGACCGCGTCGAGCGGGCCAAGCGGCGCCGTCACGGACTCGCCAACATCCGGTTGATCCGGTATGCGGACGACTTCGCGATCATGGTGTCAGGCACCAAGGCGCACGCCGAAGCCCTCCTCGACGAGGTGGCGGAGGTGTTGTCCACGCTCGGGCTTCGGCTCGCACCGGACAAGACGAGGGTGGTCCACATCGACGACGCCCTCGACTTCCTCGGCTGGCGCATCCAGCGCCATCGGAAGCGGGGCACCAGCAAGTACTACGTCTACACCTACCCGGCGCGGAAGGCCATCAGGTCGTGCGCCGCGAAGGTGAAGAAGATCTGCTGGCAGGGCGTCAACCTGCCGCTCGAAGCCCTGCTGCATCAGCTCAACCCGCTGCTGCGGGGCTGGACCGCCTACTTCAAGCCCGGCGTGTCGAGGCTGGCCTTCCAGTACCTGCGCGCTTTCACGTGGCGTCAGGTATTCGGATGGCTTCGGCGCAAGCACCGCCGGACCAACTGGAAGGAACTCCGCCGTCAGTACTGCCGCGGAGGATGGTGGCCCGTCGACGGGAAGGCCACGCTGTTCAACCCCGGCTCGGTGCGGACGACCCGCTACCGATATCGAGGGGCAGCGATCCCTTCCCCGTGGCCGAGCACTGCATGAGGAGAATCCAGAACCCCGCGGGGCTTGTGGAGAGCCGGATGCGCTGAGAGGTGCACGTCCGGTTCGGAAGGCGGCCCGGGGAAACGGGCTGGTGGCAACACCAGCACCGCGCCCCGGGCCGGCCTTACGTCGTCATGGTCCACGGGTCCCACGCGGATTCGGAGGCGCTGTGGGGTGAGGTCGCGGCAGTTCTCGCGCCGATGGGTCTTCGCCTGTCCACGGAGAAGAGCAGGGTCTGCCATGTCGACGAGGGGTTCGACTTTCTCGGCTTCCGCATCCAGCGGCAGGTCAAAAGAGGGACAAACAAGCGGTACGTCTACACCTGGCCATCGAAGAAGGCGCTCACGTCCATCATCGACAAGGTCCGGCAGATCACCCGCAGCAACAAGCATCGGATGCTCGCTGACCTGTTGCGCCACCTCAACCCGGTTCTCCGGGGATGGTGCAACCACTTCAGGCACGGGGTGTCCAAGCGGACCTTCTCCTACGTCGGCTACTTCGGTGGTGGCGTGTGGTGCAGTGGCTCCGCAAACGACACAAGGGCTTGAGCTGGGGTGCCTTCATCCGTCGGATCGTGCCCGGATGGCAGATCAGGGACGGAGAGCAGGAGATCGTCCACCCGCAATCGGTAGAGGTTGTCCGCTACCGGTATCGCGGCGCAAAGATCGACACCCCATGGACAGCGCGCCTGTCGGGGACAGCAAGCGGGAGCAGTACCGCGCGGGGCGGCCGGTGCGGGCCTTCGGCACCGGATTCGGACACTCGGGCCAGGCGCACACCCGGGTCCGGTCTTCGCCGTCGGCCGGCTGGTCGGCGGCGGGCGGCGCGGCGCTGGTCATCCCGGGATCGTAGCCGTCCAGGCCAGACCCGCACCGGGGCTTCACCCCGCACGGATGACGGGGCGAAACCCCGGGCCTGCCGGCGGGGGGGGGTGGCACAGTGCCGTCCCACCGGGCCGGTCCTCAGTCCCCGCTGGCCAGCTTCACGCCGAAGCCGGCGATGACCGTTCCGGTAATCCTGTGGAGCACCCGCTGCGTCATGGCCCTGCGCGGCCGGCCGCGCAGGGCATGGCCGAAGGCCACCGGGGCCGGGACCTGGTCGAGCCGGTCGACCCGCACGCGGCGTAGCAGTTGGGCGGCGGGTTCGGTGTCCAGGCGCTCGGCGGCGGCGGGCAAGCCGTGGTCGGCGCCCAGTTCCTGCTCCGTGTCCAGCGGGGGCAGGGTGAAGCGGCCACCGCCGGGCCGTGTTTGGCGGGCTGGGCGCTGATCTCATCCGCCCGGTCTCTGGTCTGGGCGTCCCCGGGCAGGGGTGTGGTCGAACGGTGGTGGCGAGGCGCGGCCTTGGCCGTCGAGGTGCCCTACGGGCCCCGTGCGGCGTCCGTGAGGACACTCGGGTGCTTCAACTCGCGCTTCCTGAAGGGAAGTAGAGGATCTTGAAGGTAACCACCCCGCTTCGTATAGCGTGCGTGCGTGGCCTTGAGAGTGCCTGACACCCACGGGGGATCCGTGGCGATCACTCATGTCGGATCCGCTGGGGCGGGCCGCGGCGAACGGCAAGGCGGCCGGTCGTCGGGCTGCCGGTCCCAGCATGGCCGGTCGCCCGGTCCGGCGGTTCTCGGGGACTCCCGGAGTCCCGGAGTTCCGGAGAGTACGCGGTTGTGTCGCGGGGCAACGCGCCGTCGCGTTCGGGCGCCGGGCGGCGTTGTCTGCCCGTCCGTGGCGCCTTCGGCCTGCCCGTGCCGGGTTGCCGTGCGCTCCAGACCGGCCACGGTGTCGTGAAAGCGAGAGAGACATCTCGGTGAGCCAAGGAGTAAAGCGGCAGCCGTGGTTGACGACGGGAGCGGGGAGGTGAAGGCGTGATTCTCATCGAACGGTGTGCGGCTCTGGGGGCAGTGAAAGGGCTGGCCGATCGGGTGGTTCAGGAGGTTGCGCTGGGCCCCGGCGTGCCAGTCTCCGTGCTCGCGTCGGCGGCGGTAGTGGGCGTCGGCGCCAGGCGAGGCCTGGAGCGAGGAGAAGACCCAAGCGACGGCGCATTTCCTTCCACCCCACGGTGGGGTGCTCGCGCGGCAGCCAGTGAAGACCTGACGCCGGACGATCACGCGCAGGTATTGGAAGGCGCGGGTCGGCACCTCGGGGCTGGGGGTGGCACAGGCGCGCCGGGCGCGGCTGACGGCCTGGATCCCCGATCACGTGGACCGCCGTCATCTGGAGCTCGCACCTGACACGCACATTCCGGTGCCCTCACATAGGGGCAAGCAATCGGGGTACGGCGGACATCCCCACTGAAGACAGAAGAGGGAAACGCTTTGACCGACCTATGGACTGGCGCGAGATTCCGCGTCCTTCGCCTGGCAGTCGTCGCTCTGGTGGCGGGCCTCCTCGGCCTCACCCCGTTCGCGGCGGTACCCGCGCACGCCGTGGACCTTCCGGGCACGCCCTGCCACACCGCGGAGGAGAGTATCGACTGCCTCCGGATCCACTCCGGAAATAGAATGGCCCTCGCTTTGGACCCCAAAGCCTCGGGCCCGCACCAGGTCGTCCTCAAGCCCAATGCGACCGGAGAGAACCGCGGCTGGCGGCTGAGCGTCGACCGACGTGACGGCACGTTCGAGATCGTCAACAAGACGCTCGGCAGTTGCCTCGGGACCGACCGTTCCTGGAGCAGCGATGCCGGCACCTGGGAGTATCTCTTCGCCTCCACCTGCCGTGCGAAGGCCGGGCAGAAGTGGTACTTCCACCCCACGGCCAGCGGTTATTTCATGATCCGAAATGTCGAGAACGGCCGGTGCCTGGACGCCTGGGACGAGAACTACGGGTCCGGATCAGGGGTTGTGGTCAGTAACTGCTGGGGGCCCGCCAAGCAGAAGTGGCACTTCCGCCTCAGCCTGTGGGCGCAGCCCACTCCCGGTGTCAGGCCCATCGACCTCGCCGTCGACCACGCGGCCAAGCAGTGCCAGGCGGCGCCGGACTCCTGCTCCTGGAACATGCAGTCGGAGGGGCCGGCAGCCCCACTGCCGACGTCGTGCGAGGCGGCGCCGTGGTACAACGACACGCCCAATCCGATGGAGCACACATTCAGTCTGACGAAGACGACCGGCTTCTCCAACGAGGTGGGCAGCGAACTGGAGGTCGGCTTCGAGACAGGTGAGATCTCATCGCTGATCGCCAAGGTGACCACCAAGCTCAAGGTCTCCTACAAGCACGTGTGGACGGGCTCCGAGAGCGTCGGCAGCCAGTCGAAGTTCATCGTGCCGGCGGGGCAGTACGGCTGGGTCACCCTTTCGAAGCTCTCCCGAAAGGTCACCGGTACCTGGACCTTCGACCTCAACGGGTCTCCGTGGACGGCCAACGACACGATCACCGTGCCCATCGCCAACAGCGACGGCGCCTCCACCTTCTACTCCGCGCACACGAGCGCCACACCACCACTCTGCCCCTGACCACGTACTGATCGGCCGCGCCGCCGAAACCGTGATCCCGGTCCGGCGGCGCGGCCGATCCGCGTCCCGTCCTGATGACGGTGCCGCCCCCGCGACCGCGTCACGGCCGATCGTGCTGGTCCGGGACCGGCTCAACCACTCACGTCTCCTATGCCATACGCGACCTGAACAGCGCGCGGGTCTGGCTGACGGTGTTCATCGTGCCCGCATACGCACCCGAGCTGAACGCGGTCGAGTGCCCGTGGGCCCAGATCAAGCACAGCCTTGCGAACCTCGCCAGCGTCGCTCTGGACCGACTCGCCACGCTCGTCCGCAATCGACTCAAACGGCTCCAGTACCGCCCCGACGTCCTCGACGGCTTCCTCGCCGGAACCGGACTCTCCCTCGACCTACCCCCCTGAAAAGCCGAAGTCGGTAGCCGCCCAGGCGCATCGGTCGGCCCTGAGCCCGGTAAACCGAGGGCTGACCGCACCGCACACACGACGCCGCCTCGCCCATCACCAACGACCCATCCGGATTCTGGTCCAGCATTGACGGGTCTATCAGGATTTCGGTGTACGGCACCCGTTTGGGCTAGGTGTTGATCTTGCTGTGGGTGTGGGCCGGTTGGCTCACACCCGTCCGGCTGAC
>NZ_JBHYYB010000122.1:0-21814 GCF_042752535.1 Kitasatospora sp. NPDC059327
CGGGCTCGACCTGGGGGGCTTTGGGGGGGGGGGTGGCGGGGGGTGCCCCCGGCCGGGCCGACGGGCCGGGCCTTGCGGCGGGCCCGGCGGGGACGAGCCCGGCGCGGCCCGGCTCGTCCCGGCGCGGCCCGGGTCAGCCCAGGTCGGGCGCGAGCAGCGCGCGAACGCCCTCGATGTTGGCCGCCAGGTAGGCCCGCAGACTGGGCGGGACGACGTTGACCGAGGTGACGCCCTCGCGGGTGAAGGGCACCCGGACCACCTCGTACTCGCCGTTGGGCCGGTCCACCTCGGGCCCGTGCCGCCGGGCGAGGTCCATCGAGGCGAGCCGGCAGACGAAGAAGTGCTGCACCTTGACCCCGTGCGGGTGGAGCAGGGTGCCGTCGTCGTGGTGGGTGTGGCTGATGGTGTCGACGAAGGCGGGGACGACGTCCACCACCTTGCCGCCGAGCTCCTCGTCGACCTCGCGGTGCAGGGCCTCCGTCACGGTGCGGTCGCCGCTCTCGACCCCGCCGCCGGGGGTGATCCAGTACGGGTGGGGGGAGCCGGGCCTGGTGCGTTTGATCAGCACGATCGAGGCCGGTCCGTGCGGATCGGCCTGGTCCAGCTCCAGCAGGATCGCCCGTGCGGTCCGTTTGACGACGGGGCGGGGCGGGGTGCGCATGGCCACCTCCGGGGCTGGAGCGTTGTGCGGGAGTCTCCCGCAGGCCGGCGGGGCCGAAACTCGCGCCCGCTCGGGTGCGTCCGTTCGGGGAGTGCTCACACTGCGGATAGATCTTGGATAGCAAAGGCGAGACGCGAAATGGACTTGAAATGATCGAGCGTAAGTCTTCTTTAGCCTTCAATTCGAAGGAATTTATCGATCGAATCGTAAGAGAGTGATTGCAGCCGCGCCGGGCCTGTGCTGCAATGAGCGACTATCGGGCAAATCGGAGTACTTCACTCCGCATGCCCTCCTGTGCAACGACTCGGGCTGGGGGCTGGGTGTGGTCATGGATCAGATCGTGGGGCGCACGACACCGACGCGCAAGGACCGGCAGCCTACCCTGATCGCCTCCGTCCAACGGGCGCTGCGGCTGCTGGAGGCCGTCGGAGGCTTTCTGCAGGGCGCGACCGCCAAGCAGCTCGCCCGCGCCGCCGGCCTGCCGCTCGGCACCACCTACCACCTGCTGCGCACCCTGACCCACGAGGGCTATCTGCGGCGGGCCGACGGCCGGTTCTTCTACGGGGAGTCGGTGGACGGCATAGGCCGGGCCGACGACCGGCAGTCCGAGCGGCACGACCTACGGGTCCGGATGGAACAGTTGAGGGACGAACTCGGCGCCGCGGTCTACTTCGCGCGCTACCAGGACGGCGAGGTGACGGTGGTGGACACCGCCGCCGGGGCCGGCCAGCCGGCCGTCGAGCCGTGGGCCGACTTCCGCGCCACCGCGCACGCGCACGCCATCGGCCAGTGCCTGCTGGCCCAACTGCCCGACGAGGCCCGGCGCGACCACCTCGCCCGCCACCCCCCGGTCGGGCTCACCCCCTCCACCCTCTCCGACGAGTCGACGGTGCTGCGGCGGCTCGCCGCGCTGCGCCCGACCGTGCCCGTGCTGGAGCAGCAGGAGTACGCGCTCGGCACGGTCTGTGCCGCCGTCCCCATCACCGTCGGCTCGGTGGTCGCGACGATGGCCATCTCCCTCCCGGTCGAGCAGGCCGGCCGGTTGGTCGCGGCCGCCGCACAACTGCGGCGCAGCGTCGGCGCGATGACGGCCTCGTTCGTCCGCTGACCCTCCTTGTGCCCCAGGGGCAAAGGCCCATTCCCCCTCGTTCACCATTTGAAAAAGCACACCTTGTCCACTACGTCCCCAAACGTGGACGATGATGATCGAACGGGGACTGGTTGCACAAAACCGCCTCAATCGGTCGCACGGCCGACACAGTCGCACTCCCTCACATGTCAGCGAACTGCATTGTCCGGGCCACCTGCGGACCCACAGCACGCACGGCCGGGCAGAACGAGAGGTACTGGCGCCATGCAGCACAGCACAGTCCAGGGCCACCTGGTGATGAACCTCGTGGTCTCCACCGAGCTCTCCTTCCGCATCGTGGTCGACCTGGAGTACGACCCCGCCGATCCGTACGCGGTCCGCTTCACCTTCCACCTGCCCGGCGACGCCCCGGTCACCTGGGTCTTCGCCCGGGAGCTGCTGCTCGACGGGATCAGCCGGCCGGCGGGCGAGGGCGATGTGCACATCCACCCGGTCGGCGAGGAGCTCTCGGAGGTCTGCATCGTGCTGCACTCCCCCGACGGGGACGCCCTGCTGCGCTCCTCCGCCCCGCCGCTGATCGCCTTCCTGGCGCGGACCGACCGGCTGGTCCCGATGGGACAGGAGCTCACCGGTGGGGAGATCGACGCCCAGCTCGCCGACATCCTCGGCGGCTGTGAGAGGTGACCGGTCGCCCGGCCGGTACGGCGGAAGGGGCCCGCTCCCGGGGACGTGACCGGGTGCGGGCCCCTGGTGCGCGTGGAGCGCGTCGGGCCGTCGGGCCGTCGTGGCGGCCGTGGCGGCCGTGGCGGCCGTCGGCGTGCTGCGCGGCGGGCCGCCGTGCGGGTCGGACCCGCTCAGTCGTCGTCGCCGAGCGCCAGGTTGAGCCCCCAGGAGACCAGGCTGATGATCAGCGCGCCGAACAGCGCCGACCAGAAGCCGTCGACGGCGAAGTCCAGGTCGAGCTTGTCCGAGGCCCAGGAGGTCAGCCAGAGCATCAGGGCGTTGATGACGAAGGTGATCAGGCCCAGGGTGAGGATGAACAGGGGCAGCGAGAAGAGCTGGACCACCGGCTTGATCAACCAGTTGACCACCCCGAAGACCAGCGCCACGGCGATCACCGTCAGCGTCTTGTGCTGCCAGTCGTTGCCGGTCAGCGTGATGCCGGTGACGATCCAGGCGGCCACCCAGATGGCGGCCGCGTTGATAAGTGTCTTGATGACGAAACCCTTCATGGGGCCAGCGTCGCAGGCCGGAGGGGGTGGGGGAAGCTCCCGGCGGCATGTTGGTGTTGAATGCCGGTGGGCCCCGCCCGGTGCCCGGACCAGGACGAGGAGGGAGCCCGGTGAAGCTGTTCCGGCTGGACGAACTGGACGCCGAGCGCGCCGCCAACGACGGTGCCTACCTGCGTTTCCTGCGCGAGCCGCGGATGTCGGCCGGCCTCTACGCGCTGTCCCCCGGTGACACCGACCCGCAGACCGCGCACGCCCAGGACGAGATCTACCAGGTGGTCAGCGGCCGGGCCGAGTTGACCGTCGGGGCCGAGACCACCACGGTGGCCCGCGGCACCGTGGTGTACGTCCCGGCCGGGGTGCCGCACCGGTTCCACCACATCACCGAGGAGCTGCGGGTCCTGGTGGTGTTCTCCCCGCCGGAGGACTGAGCGGTCGAGCGGCCGGTCGGGGGCGCGGCGGTCGTGGGAGCGCCCGCCGCAGGACCGCCGGTCGGGGCCCGGGGCGGTCCGGTTAGGGTCGGGACATGAGTCTGAGCCTGACGGAAGAACTCTGGGCGGCGATCGAGCCGATCTACGCCGAGATCCTCGACCACCCCTTCATCGGCGGCCTCACCGACGGCACCCTGCCGCGCGAGGCGTTCCGCCACTTCGTCGTCCAGGACTCGCACTACCTGCGCGACTACGCCCGCGCACTCGCCGTCTGCGCCGCCAAGGCGCCCGCCGAGGAGGATGTGCGAGCCTTCGCGGACGACGCGGTCGGCGCGTTGGCGGCCGAGCAGGGCATGCACGCGGAGTTCATGACGGCCTTCGGCGCCGACGCCGAGCAGGCCGCCGCCGAGCCGGTCCTGCCCACCACCCGGGCCTACACCAGCTACCTGCTGGCGACGGTGTACGGCGGCTCCTTCGCGGAGGCGGTCGGCGCGGTGCTGCCCTGCTACTGGATCTACGCCCGGGTCGGCGACCGGCTGCTCGCCGAGGGCTCGCCCGACCCGCTGTACGCCAAGTGGATCGCCACCTACGGTGACGAGGCGTTCCAGTCCGTGGTGCGTCGGGTCCTCGCCCTGACCGACCGGCTCGGCGAGGAGATCTCCCCGGCCGAACGCCGTCGGGTGGTGGAGCACTTCACCACCACCTCGCGGTACGAGTGGATGTTCTGGGACGCCGCCTGGCGCGGCGAGCGCTGGCCGGTCTGACGCCGGCCCGGCGCCTCCCCGGGGGCGGCGGCACCCCGACCCTCCCCGGGATTCCGGTCCCGCGCCGGTTCTCCCGTCCTCGGGGCGGGGGTGTTCGCGCGTTTCTCCCCCAGGGTCTCCCCGGGGGCCGGGGTAGGGGTGATCTCCGGGTTCTCTCCGGGCCGTTGGCTCTCGTTCCGGCCCGTGCGTCACCGTACGATCGAAGTATCGAAAGCAAAGCGGGATGCGGCACCGGACGGCAGCCGGCCCGAGGGGAGAGAAGGAACGGACATGGCTGAGTTCTGGAAGTCGCTGCCCTCGTGGGTGCGCAACATCGTTGTCCCGGTGCTGGTGCTGATCCTGGCCTGGAACATCATCGGCTTCGTCTTCGGCGTGGTGGGCGCGCTGCTGAGCCTGGTGTTCAAGCTGCTGGTGGTGGTCGGGATCGCCGCGGCCGTGGTGATCCTGGTGAAGAAGGCCGCCAAGAGCTGAGCCGCCGGCCGGACCCGGACGCCCGTACCCCCTCGGGGGGTGCGGGCGTCAGTCGTCGGTGGAGGCGTCGGCGGCGGTACCGCCGAAGGGCAGGACCGTGTCGAGGTCCCAGCCCGGCCGCCAGTGGGGCCGGTCGGGCCCAGGGCGGCCAGGCACGCGTCGGCGAGGCTCTGTACGGCGGTCAGGCCGATCCGGACGTCGCCGCCCGGGAGCAGCGGGACTCCGTGCCGCACCCGAGCCAGTACCTGCGGGGCGAGGTGCGGATCGCCCGGCCCGTAGACGGCGCGTGGGCGCAGCGGGCGTGCCCGCGCCCACCTGAGTACGGGTACTCGGGTGGGCGCGGGCGGCTACCCGATCGTTCCGGGGGAGGGTCTCACTCCTCGACCGGGATCTGCTGGACGGGCACCACGGCGGCCGTGGCGCCCGCGCCGGTCGCCGCCGTCGCCGCTCCCGCGGCCGGGCCCGACTGCTCGGGCCCGTGCAGGGTGGTGAGCAGCTGGCGGGCCAGCCCGAGGCCGGTCCCGCCCATCGTGAGCGCCTTGGCGAACAGTTCGCCCACCCCCTCGGCGCCGTTGAGCAGCACCATGTGCTCCACATTGCCGAAGGACTGCGCGGCCGCCAGCACGATGTCCGGCCACTTCTCCGCCAACTCCTGCGCCACCACCGCGTCCTGGTTCTCCGCGAGGGCGGCGGCCCGGGCCTGGATGCCCGCCGCCTTGGCGAGCCCGATCGCCTTGGCCGCCTCCGCCTCCGCCAGCCCGCGGGCCTCGGCGGCCGCGGCCTCGGCCTGCCCGGTGGCCCTGGTCGCCTCGGCCTCGGCCAGCGCGCGCAGCCGGGTGGCGTCCGCCGCCGCCTCGGCCGTGATCCTGACCTGGCCGGCTTCGGCGGCGGCCTTCAGCTGGGTCTCCTGGGCGTGGGCCTGCGCGGCGGAGATCCGGGCGTCGCGGTCGGCGTCGGCCCGGGTGCGGGTCTCGTACGCCTTGGCGTCGGCCGGCTTGCGGACCTCGATCTGCAGCTGCTGCTCCTTGCGGCGCGCCTCCAGCTCGGCGACCTTCGTCTCCTGGACGACCACCTCCTGCCGGGAGGCGGCCTCGGCGAGCGGTCCGGCCTGCTCGGCCCGGGCGTTGGCGGTGTCGCGTTCGGCCTGGTAGGCGGACTGCTGGATGGCGCTGTTGCGGGTGGCCTCGGCCTTGCGGGCGGCGGCCTCCTGCTCCGCCTCGGTGGCCATCCGGTCGGCCTCGGCCTGGGCGATCCGGGCGTCCCGCTGGACGGCCGCGGCGTGCGGGATGGCGAGGTTCTTGATGTAGCCGGTCGGGTCGATGATCTCCTGGATCTGCAGGGTGTCGATGATCAGCCCGAGCTTCTCCATCTCCAGACCGGAGGCGGCCCTGGTCTCCCCCGTGAGCCGCTCGCGGTCGCGGATCATGTCCTCGACGGTGAGCCCGCCGACGATCGAGCGCAGGTGCCCGGCGAAGACGTTGTGGACCCGCTGGCTGATCAGTTTCTGCTGGTCCAGGAAGCGCCGGGCGGCATTGGCGATCGAGACGTCGTCGTCGCCGACCTTGAAGATCACCACGCCCTTGACCCGGACCGGGATTCCCTGGGTGGTGACGCACTCGACGTTCAGCTCGGCCTCGTTGAGGTCCAGCGAGAGCCGGCGGACACCTTGCAGGCCCGGCGTGACGAAAGTCCCCCGGCCGGTGACGATCCGGAAGCCCAGACCGTCCCCGACCCCCTCGGTCCGGTGCCGGGAGCCCGAGATGATCAGCGCCTCGTTGGGCTCGGCCACCCGCCACATGAGTTTGAAGAGCGTGATTCCCGCCAGCAGCACCGCGGCGGCTGCCCCGATGATGACGTACACCATGGTTCAACTCCCCCTCTCGGCACATGAGATGCGCCGTTTCGGATTGTCCGCCCGGTACAACCCGAAGAGAAGAGAAAGGACGTGACGGCCTGTCACAAGCTCGTCACGGAAGCACCGGCGCCACGTAGACCGTCCGGGGCGGCTGGTACTCGATCACCACCACCGGTGTCCCGACCGGCAGTCGGTCGCCCGGGACGGCGAGATAGGCGAGGAACGCCTCCGTGCCCCGGCGCTCCGGAACGTGCACCATCACCTCGCCGACCAGCCCCGCACCGACCGCCCCGCTGACCCGCCCCGCCAGTCCGACCATGTCGGCCAGTGTGCCACCCCGGTGGGCTCGTCCGCCGGTGCGCCGGAAGGCCGGTGCCCGTCCGCCGGTCGACAGGCGGACGGGCACCGGCGGCGGCCCCGGGCTCAGGACCCGGCGTGCTCCCGGCGGCGCCGCACCACGAGGACGGTGGCGAGGCCCACGGCCACCGCGCCGACCGCGCCGGCGGCCAGCGGAGTGGTCGAACCGGCTCCGGTGTGCGCCAGTTGGGCGCCCTGAGCGCTGGTGGTGGCGGTGCCGCCGCTGCCGGCGACCGGGCTCATCGAGGGGCTCGGGGTGCCGGTGGGGCGGGTGCCGGCGGCGGGGACGGCCGTCGTGGTCGAGGCCGGGGAGGCCGTCGTGCCGGGCGTCGACGGCGTGCTGCCGGTGCCGGCCGCCTCGGTGACGGTGATGGCGGCGGAGCTGTCCGCGATGGTCTGGCAGTAGTCCCGGCCGGGCTGCTCGTACGTGAAGGAGGACTGGCCGGACACGCTGGCACCCACCGTCTCCGCGACCGCGTCGCGGCCGGCGGCCAGGCGGATCTCGAAGGTCAGTGACTGGTCCTTGGCGAGCCGGAAGGACTGGAGCGGCACCTGGAGCCAGTTGTCGCTGCTCGCCTTGACCGGGGTCCCGGTGGCCCAGGCGCCGCCGGGGAACTTCGTCTCCACGGTGAAGGCGCGGGCGCCGTGCCCGATCACGGTGAACTTGGTGGTGAAGTCGGGCAGGTCGTAGCCCGTGGTGTTGCGGACGGTGATGGTGGATTCGACGGCCGGCCCGCCCTTCACCAGGGTCAGCCTGGCGTAGCCGGTCCCGTTCCAGGAGACCGGGACGGTCGCGACCGGGCGGTGGGCGAAGGAGCAGGGCTGCGCCGAGGGGCTGCCGGTCGGGGTCGGCGTACCGGTCGGGGTGGCCGACGGGGTGGCCGACGGGGTGGCGGTCGGGGTGGCGGTCGGGGTGCCGGTCGGCGTCTCCGTCGGGACGGCGGTCGGTGCCGTGCTCGGTGCCGTGCTCGGTGCCGTGCTCGGTGCGGTGGTGGGCGCCGTGCTCGGCGCCGGTTCGGTGGCGTCGCCGGTCGGCCCGGTGCTCGGTGCGGCGGTTCCGCTCGCGTTCGAGGCGGTGGTGGTGGGCGTCGCGGTCGGATCGGCGAGCGGGGCGGCGGATGCCGCACCCAGGCCCAGGCCGAGACTCGCGGTGACGGCCGCACAGGTGACAAGGAGGCGCGAAGTCCTCATGGTGATCCCCCAGATGGTGGCGCAGGTGGACCGACTACGTGCCGGTCGTGCGCGAACGCGTGCGCGAGGATCGTACCGTCGGTGATCAAACGTTCGGGCCGGAGCCGGCCGGCGCTGGACGGACCCCCTCTGGACCAGCGGCGATTCGCTCGCTACGGTGTTGGACGTCATGCGCAGGCAACACCGCCTGCGGACACGGGAGCTCGGAGCACCGGGCTGAGAGGGCGCTGACCGGAACGTCGCTGGACGTGCCGAACGCTGCGTCGACCGCAGGAACCTGACCGGGTAATGCCGGCGTAGGGAGTAGAAGGTCTGATGACCACGTTCGATGCACAGCCGCAGTCTGCCCGGAACCAGGACGCCGGGAGCGCGGGCACCGGAAGCGCGGGCACCGGCTACCCGACCCCGGCCTGGCGCAAGGCCTACCGCGAAGGGTCCCGCCCCGACCTGCGCGTCCCGTACCGCGAGGTCGTCCTCACCAACGGCCGGACCGTCCCGCTCTACGACACGTCGGGCCCGTACACCGACCCCGCGTACGAGGCCGATGTGCGCCGCGGCCTGCCGCCGCTGCGCGACGCCTGGATCCGCCAGCGCGGCGACGTCGAGGAGTACGACGGCCGGGAGGCCCGCCCGGAGGACGACGGGATCAAGCACACCTCGCCGCGCGGCGGGAACCTGCGCAACCTCGACGCCGTCTTCCCCGGCCGCCCGCGCCGCCCGCTGCGCGGCCGTTCCGGCGCCTCCGTCACCCAACTCGCCTACGCCAGGCGCGGCGTGGTGACCCCGGAGATGGAGTTCGTGGCCCTGCGCGAGGGCCTGGCCCCGGAGTACGTCCGCGAGGAGGTGGCGCGCGGGCGCGCCGTCATCCCGGTCAACGTGAACCACCCCGAGGTGGAGCCGTCGATCATCGGCACCAACTTCCTGGTGAAGATCAACGCCAACATCGGCAACTCCGCCGTCACCTCCTCGATCGAGGAGGAGGTGGAGAAGATGACCTGGGCCACCCGCTGGGGCGCCGACACCGTCATGGACCTCTCCACCGGCCGCAACATCCACACCACCCGTGAGTGGATCCTGCGCAACTCCCCGGTGCCGATCGGCACGGTGCCGCTCTACCAGGCGCTGGAGAAGGTCGACGGCCGGGCCGAGGAGCTCAGCTGGGACGTCTACCGCGACACGATCGTCGAGCAGTGCGAGCAGGGCGTCGACTACATGACCGTGCACGCCGGTGTGCTGCTGCGGTACGTGCCGCTGACGGCCCGCCGCAAGACCGGCATCGTCTCGCGCGGCGGCTCGATCATGGCCGCCTGGTGCCTGGCGCACCATCAGGAGAACTTCCTCTACACCAACTTCGAGGAGCTCTGCGAGATCCTCGCGAGCTACGACGTCACCTTCTCGCTCGGTGACGGCCTGCGCCCCGGCTCGATCGCGGACGCCAACGACGAGGCGCAGTTCGCCGAGCTGCGGACGCTGGGCGAACTCGGCCGGATCGCCCGCGAACGCGACGTCCAGGTGATGATCGAGGGACCGGGCCACGTCCCGATGAACAAGATCCGGGAGAACATGGATCTCCAGAAGGAGATCTGCGACGAGGCGCCGTTCTACACCCTCGGCCCGCTGACCACGGACGTCGCCCCCGGCTACGACCACATCACCTCGGGCATCGGCGCCGCGATGATCGCCTGGTGGGGCACCGCGATGCTCTGCTACGTCACCCCCAAGGAGCACCTGGGCCTGCCCAACCGGGACGACGTCAAGACCGGCGTCATCACCTACAAGATCGCCGCCCACGCCGCCGACCTCGCCAAGGGCCACCCCGGCGCCCAGGCCTGGGACGACGCGCTCTCCGACGCCCGCTTCGAGTTCCGCTGGGAGGACCAGTTCAACCTGGCCCTCGACCCGGAGACGGCCCGCGAGTTCCACGACGAGACGCTCCCCGCCGAGCCCGCCAAGACGGCCCACTTCTGCTCGATGTGCGGCCCGAAGTTCTGCTCGATGAAGATCTCCCAGCAGATCCGCGCCGAGCACGGCGAGGGCTCCTCGGCGGTCGCCTCCGGCTACGACGCCGAGGCCTTGGCCGGCATGCAGGCCAAGGCCGAGGAGTTCGCGGCCCAGGGGAACCGGGTCTACCTCCCCCTGGCCGACTGACGGTCATCGAGAACGGCGCCGCACCGGGAGGCAGGAGGGGGCTTCCCGGCGCGGCGCTCCGCCCGGTCCGGGGCGGAGGGCAGGAGCCCGGTCTCGTCGGCCCGTCACATCACCGGCTCGGCCTCGTCCCGCCACGCGACGCCGGCCGGCCAGGCGGGCTTGGCGATGCCGCTCAGCGCTTCGGCCGACGAGGTGCCGTCCCCGCCCTGGACGCCGATCCGGTCCCGTCCGCGCCGCTCGATCCGCACTCACGTGCCGCTCCCGGTGCGGGCGCCGACGGACCGGCGCTTGCGGACCACCGTCGGCGGATCGAGCGTGGTCCCCAACGCGGTTCCGGCGCGTTCGAGTACCTCGTCGACCGTTACCCGGCGCAGATCCGTCAGGGGGCGACGGTAGTGATGCTCAGACGTGTCGGGGCATGTCCTGGGTTCACGCGGCCCCGATTCGCGCTCGCGTCGTCGGACTGCCGGCATGCGGTGCGCCCTCCGGCCGGGCGCCCCGGTGGCGCCGTCCGGACCTCGGGCTTCGCCTTCCCGGTCAGCCGACGGGGCGGAGGCCCGTCAGGCCGGCGACGCGGTCGGCGGTGAGGATGCCGAGGAGGTAGCCGTCGTCGTCGATGACCGGCCAGATCGTGAGGGACTTGATCTGCATGGCGAGCGCCGCGAGGCCGAGAGCCATGCTCGGCCAGGCGAACGGGCCCCGCTGGTGCGCGGTGTCGCGCAGCGCGGTCCGTTCGGCGTGCCAGGAGCGGGTCAGGAAGGGGTCGAGGCCGATCCGGGTCACCAGGCCCTCGCAGCGGCCGTTGTGGTCGCGGACGAGCAGGTAGGCGACCTGGGCGCCGCGGAAGATCTCGTTGGCCCGGTCGACGGTGATGTCGTCGGCGATCTGGTACTCGTAGGGCTCCATCGCGTCCGCGACCGTGAGGCCGTGACTCGCGGGCTGTGTGTAGTGGGTGGTCATGATGTCGACCCAACCCGCCTCCGGGCCGGCCTGCGGCCGTCCGGCGCTGTGCCGCACCCAGGACGAAGCCGGAACGGGGACCGGGATGCGGGATGCCCTGGATGCGGCCAAGGCTACTCCGGTCGGGTCCGGACCGTCGGGGCGCGGAGTAGCCTGGGGAGACAGCCGAGGACACGTCGTACACCGGTAGTGGCACTGGTGTCGCCCGAGGTCATGAGCGGTCCTCTCGGAGGGCCGGACGGGCGGCTCCTGATGATGCCGATCCCCCTTCCCATCTCCTCCTCCCCCGAGCCGTGGTCGGTCCCGGGCGTGCCCCTGCTCCCCCGCCTGGTGCTGGAGCCGACGTTCGCCCGCGACGGTGTGTTCGACGGCGCGTGGTGGCCGCGGACCCATGACATCCGGGCCGAGCTGCCGGACCTGCTCACCGCGCTCGGCGTCCATCTGGGCCGGATCGTCCGGGTGGGTCTCGACAGCGGTGGCTGGGGTGACATCCCCGACTCGGTCACCGTGGACGGCCTGGTGGTGCGGATCGGCTGGTTCGCCGCCAGCGGCGAGACGATCAGTCTCACCCGCGGCTTCCAGGACCACTTCCTCCTCCTCGTGGTGCCGCCCGGCACGGACCCGCGCACGGCGGCCGCCGCGATGCGGGCCGCGGCCGCGGTGGGGAACCACACGCCGGCGGGCGAGCTGCTCATCGCGGCGGGCGGGTCCGGCGCGGCGCTCCCGGGCTGACGTCGCGGGGCTGACGTCGCGGGGCTGACGTCGCGGGGCTGACATCGCCGGGCTGACGTCGCGGCGCCGGCGTCCGCGAGGCCCTGGGACGAAGTGGGACGAACACCCGGCGCCTTGCACGTCGCCACGACGACGGCCGTCGCCACGACGACGGCACCGCACCTCGGGAACCACGGGGCGGGCCCGCGACCGAAATGGGGAGTCGCGGGCTCGCCCCCCGCGTTGAGCCGACGCCGCAAAGGCCGTGACGGACGCGCCGGTACTCGTCCGTCTCGTGTTCTCCTGTCCGTCATCGCGCGGATACCCGTGCCGGCGCCGTCGGGCGGGTGGGCGACGCCCACCGAGCGGGCACGGTTACGTGATGTGCCGTTGAGTGTGGGGTCAACGCCTGAGAATGTCATTTGTTCCGAACATGTCGCTGACGAACATGCAGATCGTCGTGGCCGGCGAGGAGAGGGTGCCCGGAGCCGTCCCGGTCGGGCTCCGACGGTTGCCGAGCGCAGGGCGTCCGTGATTGCGCGGGGCGGTGAGAGGTCCTGTCGCGTCGCCGCGGAGTCCGGGCTGCGGGGCAATCCGGCCCACCCGCCGTCGGCGGACCGGGCGCCGTACGTGTCGGACCGGACCAGGTGGGAGGGGTGATCTCGCGCCCCGCACTCCACCGGACACGTGGGGTGCGGGGCCCGGGGCTCGCCATTCACTGTCGTGGTGCGGCGGCATTGTCGACTTGCCGTCCGTATCAACAGGCGGAATATCAAATGGTTGGCCTACTGAATGACGGTCCGTTATTCTCCGGCGCAGCGCAGTAGGGGGATTCCGTGCGCCGCCGCGTCAGGACGCGGCCATTTCGAACGTTTGAGGATGAATTGAGACTTCGGCACGCAATTCTGGCGGCCTCGCTCATCGCGTCACCGCTCGCGTTGTCCCTGCCTGCCCACGCCGCCGACCCGGAGAAGGACCACTCCGTCCAGATCGACGGCTTCGCCTCGGTGGAGGTCGGCGGCGGCTGGTCCGAGGGCACGGTGACGGTCAAGAACGACGCGGACGCGGCGTACAGCGGCCAGCACCTCGTGCTCTACTTCGGCAGCCAGATGCTCGGCGTCGACCAGGTCGTCGCCGAGTACGGTGACGGCGCCGACGGCGGCTGGCAGCCGGTGAACCTGATGGACCAGGACCTCGGCGGGGTGCCCGCGGGCCACCAGGGCGTCGCGGCCGACCTGACCGGCGCCGGGATCGACGTCGCCGCGCACTCCGCGCGCACCTTCAAGCTGCGGTTCAAGCTGGTGCAGTCCGCGTTCGAGGGCCCGTCGTACCGGGACGTCGCCGTCGAGGCCTTCCTGGCACCGGCCCTCGGTGCGAACGGCCAGGCGCAGGACTGGACGGCCCGGACGGGGAAGGGCGTCCTCACGACGGGCCTCACCACGGCCGTCAACGGTCTGCCCACGGCCGTCCCGGCGGACGGCAAGCCGCACCCGTTCCAGGTCTCGATCAAGACCGCCAACGGCTTCGACTGGCACCTCACCAAGGCGTCCTTCTTCCTCTGGGCCGGCCAGGGGAACGGCTCGATGTACGGGCCGGCCGACTGCGACGCCGAGCTGGACGTCCAGGACCCGAAGGACGGCAGCTGGCACAAGGTCCGTCTGGGGGCCGCCGGACTCGACGAGCGCGATGTCGACCTGACCAAGTGGGCCACCGGTCCGGTGGACAACCGGGTGATCAACGCCCGGCTCACCCTGGGCGGCAACTTCAAGACGGACACCGACGCCGAGCTCGGGTTCGGCTACTTCCCGGGCGACGGTCCGGTGCACTTCTGGACCGAGCAGCCGATCTCCGCCACGCCGGTCCCGGGCGCCCCCGAGTGCGTCGACCCCGCCTCCGCGGCCATCCAGCCCGCGCTCTCCCTGACGCCGTCCGGCCCCGCCGGGCTGGAGGTGCTGGCCTCCGCCGCCGGTACCGTCAGCCCGTGGCCGGTGGCGCAGTACCGGTTCGACTTCGGTGACGGCCAGACCGCCGGCGGGGACGCGGCCGGCTCCTCCGGCTGGCACTACTACGAGCAGCCCGGGACGTACACCGTCACGGCGACCGTCACGGACGACCACGGCCGTTGGGCCTCGACCAAGCAGACGATCACGGTGACCAACCCGGTCGCCGGCCGCTGGACGTCCGGCCAGCGGGGCGCCACGCCGGCGTTCTTCCGCAACGGCTCGTGGGCCCTGCTGAACGCCAACGTGAACGACGCGCCGACCACCCAGGTGTCCTTCGGCCAGGCCGGGGACCTCCCGATCGCCGGGGACTGGGACGGTCTGGGCCACGACCAGCTGGGAATCTACCGGCCGTCCTCGAACACCTTCGCGCTGCGGCACGGGGACGGCAGCGTGACGGCGGTGCCGGTCGGTGAGCCCGGTGACATCCCGGTGCCGGGGCTGTGGGACGGCAACGGCCACGCCCAGCTGGCGATCTACCGGCCGAGCACCTCGACCTTCGCGGTGCGGCACGACGACGGCAGCTACACCACCGCCGTCTTCGGCAACCGGGGTGACATTCCGCTCGTCGGTGACTGGGACGGGGTCGGGCACGCCCAGCTCGGCATCTACCGCCCGCTCCGCCTCGCCGGGCGGGTCGGTGTCTTCGCCCTGCGTCACGACGACGGCAGCGTCTCCACGGCCAACTACGGCATCACGGGCGACCAGCCGATCGTCGGCGACTGGCTGGGTGTGGGCCGCACCACCTTCGGTGACTACCGTCCGTTCTCGGGCCGGTTCTTCCTCAACCGCGGCTACGTGGGGCAGTCCGACCTGATCATCACCTACAAGCTCCCGTAAGGCCTCGGGACACCGGGCGGGCCCGCCGCGCGCGGGCCCGCCCGGACCTCGGTCGAGGGCACGCCGGACCCCTGTACCGGCGTGCCCTCGACCTGTTCGGGGGGTGTGGCTCCGGCGCTCGGCCGGCGTCCTCGGCGCCCGGCGCTCGGCCGGCGTCCTCGGGGCCCGGCGCTCAGCCGGCGTCCTCGGGGTACCAGCGCAGCTCGACGGTGTTGCCGTCCGGGTCCCGCACGTAGACGGAGGTCGCGCTGCCGCGCGCGCCGAACCGGGGTACCGGGCCTTCGAGGACGGTGAACACGCCGGAGTCGATGACCTCCTGCCAGTCCAGCGGGTCGACGGTCAGACAGATGTGGTCGACGTTGGACCCGCCGCGCTCGCGGCCGGTCAGGTCGATGATGGTCTCGGCGGTGACCCGCACGGACGGGAACGACACCCGGCCGGCCCGCCACTCGTCGACCCGGACCGGGGCCAGGCCGAGCAGGCCGACGTAGAAGTCCAGTGAGCGCTCGACGTCCCGGACGTTGAGGACGAGGTGGTCGAAGGCTTTGACGCGGACGGCGCTCATGGGGTGTCTCCGGGAGGTGTGGCGCTGGGTCGGGGTGACGTCTTCCATGGTCCGCCGCCCGGGTGAGGTCATCAACGCACCTTTGATCCATGATTGTTGAGCAGGACTAAACGAAGGGGGCCGGTGATGTGGGAGCGCCATGAGATCGAGGCGGTTCTGACGCTCGCGGAGGAGCTCCACTTCGGCCGCGCCGCCGAGCGGCTGGGCGTCACCACCGGGCGGATCAGCCAGGTGATCGGGAAGCTGGAGCGGCGCATCGGCGCCGCCCTGTTCGAGCGGACCAGTCGTACCGTGCGGCTCACCGCGATCGGGCAGCGGCTGGTCGAGGACCTGACGCCGCTGGTCGCCGGGATCGAGGAGTCCGTGCGCCGGGCGGTCGACGCCGGGCGCGGTGTGACCGGCGAACTCCGGGTCGCCTTCCTCGGCGAGTGGACGGCGACGGTGCTGCTCAAGGCCGTGACCCTGTTCTCCGGGCGCCACCCCGGCTGCCGGGTCGACGTCCGTGAGGTGCAGCTGTTCAACTCCCGGGCGAGTCTGCTGGACGGCTCCGTCGACCTGCTGATCGCCGCCTTCCCGTTCGACGGGATGGCCCGCGGCCCGGTGCTGATCTCGGAGCGGCGGGTCCTGGCGGTGGCCGCCGGGCACCCGTTGGCCGGGGCGGAGTCGGTCTCGCTGGAGGTCCTCGCCGACCATCCGGTGGTGCAGTACCCGGCGGTCACCTCGGTGGAGTTCAAGCGCGACCGGACCCCGGAGGTCACTCCGGCCGGGCGGCCGGTGCCCAGGGGGCCGGTCGGCAACACCTTCTCGGAGATGCTCTCGCTGGTCGCGCTGGGCCGGGGCGTCCTCCCGGTGGGGGAACACTCCCGGCAGTACTACCCCCGCCCGGACGTCGCCTACGTGCCGATCCACGACGCGCCGCCGATCGAGCGCGGCCTGGTCTGGTTGGAGAGCAACACCACCGAGCGGGTCCGCGCGTTCGTCCGCGCCGCGACGGAGGCGGCCGCGCGGGCCTGAGCGGGTGCGGACGGCCGAGCCTGACGGGCGGACACCCCGGCCTGACGAATGGTCAGGGTGCCCGCGAGGGAGGCCGGACGGAACGGGCCCCGGGCTCAGACCTCGTCGGGGCCGGTGAATCCCGGCCCGGTGTACCCGGGGCCGGTGAAGTCCGGGGTGCTGAAGGAGGCGGTGCGCGGCTGCCGTCCCTGCGGGTCGGTGAGCCCCTCGGCGCCGGGGCTGGTGAAGCCCGGCCCGCTGTAGCCGGGGCTGCTGAAGTCCGGGCTGCTGAAGTCGGGACGGGCGCTGTCGGAGCGTGCGCCGTCGGGGCGGCCGGGCGCGCCGGCCGGCTCCGGTACGCCGGGCGGCGTCGTCCCGGGGTCGGCGCGCAGGGTGGCGTGCAGGTAGGGCAGCAGCGCCCGCTCCCGCAACGCGCGCTGCCAGTCGCGCCGGGCGTCGGCGATCTCGGCCGCGAGCTCCGGGTCGGCGCCGGGCGGGGTCGGCGCGCTGGAGCCGTCCCGCAGGGCGGTGAGGATCAGCCCGACGATGCCCACGACCATCGCGACCACGCCGGCCGCCAGGGCCAGCCAGCCGGCCGTCAGCAGCGAACGGGCCAGCCTCAGCTCGGGGTCGGCGGCCCGCAGGGTGTAGCCGATCAGCAGCAGTACCAGCGCGGCGGCCCAGGCCAGGATCGGGGTGAGCACGGTGAGCACCGGGAACAGCCCGGCGCCGCCGTTGGCGGAGCGCAGCTGGGAGAGCAGGCCGGGTGCGGTGGGCTCGCCGCCGCGGGCGGCCGGCGGCGTGTCGCGCAGGCCGGCGCGGAGCCGGACGTAGTGGTCGTACTCGGTGGCCGCCGCGGCCGCGACGCCGTCGGCGGCGCGCAGGGCCTTGATGCGCAGCTGGTCGGCGGTGAGGGCGCCGGGCGTGCGCAGGGCGGTGAGGACGGTGCCGTCACGCAGTGCTTCGTCCAGGAGACGCTCGTAGTCCGGGCGGTCCTCGGCGAGCAGGTGCGGGGCGTTGTTCATGGGGACCCCGTTCATGCCAACCCCGTTCGCTCCGTCGTGGTGGGCGGAGACGGGTACGGAGACGGGCCGTCACACGGGCGGCCGGGTGTGGTGTGCCCTTGATGGTAGGGGTGCGCGTGGCCGTGCAGACAGTAAGTTTCCGGAATTTCGCGCCCCGGGCCGCGCGTGCGCTACGGCCCGGGCGCCGGGAACGGGTGTTCGCCCTGTGGTCGGTGGTGCGGTCGGTGGTGCCGGCGGACGCTCAGATCGGCAGCCGCGCGACGAGCAGCCGTCCCTCCATCGTGACGCCGCCGTCCATCGCGACGGCGAGCTCGTCGGCGTAGACGTACGGGCCGGGGATGTGCGGCGGGGCGCCGTCGTCGGCGTGGACCGCGCCGGTGAGGTACGGGATGGGGCTGTGGCCGTGCACGATCCGGATGCCGCCGAAGGTGTCGAGCAGCTCGTGGGCGGCCGTCGGGCCGGCGTCGCCGCGGAAGGCGAAGCGCTTGGTGAACCGGCGGAAGCAGTCCCACCACTGGTCCACGCCCTCGTCGGCGAGCAGGTCGTGGACGGCGTCGTTGACCGCGGCGATGGAGTCGCCGTACTCCAGGTACGCGGTGGTGTCGGAGTGCAGCAGCAGGTGGCCCTCCTCCAGCGCGATGGCGGGCAGCCGGGAGAGCCAGCTGATGTGGTGCGTCTCCAGTCGGTCCAGGTCGTGCTGCTGGCCGCCGTTGAGCCGCCAGGCGGCCAGGAAGGAGGCGGTGCCGGCGGTGGACTGGACGGGCTCGTCGCCGTACCGGGCGGCGCCCAGGAAGAGCAGTTCGTGATTGCCCATCAGGGCGCGGCAGTAGCCGCCGGCGGCGGCGGCCTCGGCGGCGAGCTGCATGACCAGGTCGATGACGCCGATGCCGTCGGGGCCGCGGTCGGTGAAGTCGCCGAGGAACCAGATCCGGGAGCGGCCGGCGGACCAGTGGCCGTCGGCGTCGATCAGGCCCTGGTGGCGCAGCTCGGCGAGCAGTTCGTCGAGGTAGCCGTGCACGTCGCCGACCACGTAGAGCGGGCCGGGCGGCTCGTTGGGCGCGGGCGCCGGGTACGGGTGGTAGGGCAGCTCGGGGAGCGGGGGACCGAGCTCGATGGTCGGCGGGTCGTCGCTCTGGTGCGCGGTCGAGGGCCGGTCGGTCAGGGTCGGCTCGTACCCGCCGTGCTCGGTCTGCGCGGCCTGCGGGTGCCCGGCGTGCGGGTGTCCGTTGGCCTGCGGGTGTCCGGCGTCGTGCGGGTGCCCGGGGTCGTGCGGGTGGCCGGCGTTCTGCGGGTGTCCGACGGCCGGCCAGTGCTGTTCGAGGTACCGGGCGCCACCGTAGCCGCTGTACGTCTCCGACTCGTACGCCGCCTCGGCGTACCCGGCGGGCTCCGGTTCGTAGTAGGTGCCGAAGGGCAGCACGTCGAGGTCCGGCTGGTGGCGGGGGCCTGAGTCGGGGTGTTCAGGCCCGGGGAAGCGGTCCTCGGGTGTCATTCGCCCATCATAGGAAGACCACTCTCCCGGCGTCGTCACCTGGTGGGTATCCAATCCTCCGGAGCGTCAGCCGAGCGGTCCGTCAGGTCCGTTTTGTCCCGGCTAGGCATGGTCTAGACCGCAAGGAGAGCCCGCGGGGCCCTCGGCGGCCGGTGGGCCGCTGCTCGGCGGTCGGCGGGTCGGTCCTCGGCGGTCCGGCCCCGGTCCTCGGCGGGTCGCCGCGGGGCCCGCCACCGGTCCGGGCCGTCGCACCGGGCCGTCGCACCGGTACGACGGCCCGACGGCCCGGGTGGCCTGCACCTCGCCGGTCCTACACCTCGCCGGGCGGGCGCGGCGGGCTGACGGTCGTGCGCGGGCTCCGCCGCTGGGAGGACGCGCGGACGATCAGCTCGGTGGGCATCAGGGTGCCGGGCGGCGGCCCCGTCCCGGCGGTGCGGAAGCGGGGCGGGAAGAGCCGGGCGATGTCGACGCCCGTCCCGGAGTCCACCCCCTCGATGGCGTCGATCAGCAGGTTGACCACCGTCGTCCCGATCCGCCGGGGCTTGAGCGAGAGGGTGGTGATCGGCGGCTCGGTGGTCGCGTACACGTCGCTCTCGCTGCAGCAGACCAGCAGCAGGTCGTCCGGCACCCGCAGGCCGTACCGCCGGGCGGCGGCGAGCAGGTCGGTGCCGTTCGGGTCGAAGAGGCCGTAGACGGCGTCGGGCCGGTCGGGGCGGGCCAGCAGCCGGTCGGCGGCGACCGCCCCGGCGGCCGGGTCGTGCGCCGGGTAGGTCTCGTACACCGGCTCCTGGCCGACCTTGGCGCACCAGCCGAGGTAGGCCTCGGTGGAGAGCCGGGTGTAGGTGTCGGTGCTGGTCCCGGTGAGCAGGCCGATCCGGCGGGCGCCGGCCTCGGAGAGGTGGTCGAGGATGCCGAGCACGGCGGCCTCGTGGTCGTTGTCGACCCAGGCGGTGACCGGGCAGTTGCCCGGCTTGCCGTCGCTGACCACCGGGACGCCGGACCGGTACAGCTCGCTGACCAGGGGGTCCTGGTCGGGCGGGTCGATCACCACGGTGCCGTCCAGGGCGATGTTGCCCCAGACGTCGTGCCGGGAGGAGGCGGGGAGCACCACCAGGGCGTAGCCGCGGCCGAGGGCGGCACTGGTGGCGGCGCGGGCCATCTCGGCGAAGTAGGCGAACTCGGTGAAGGTGAACGGCTCTTCGCCGTAGGTGGTGACGGTCAGTCCGATCAGGCCGGAGCGTCCGGTGCGCAGGGTTCGGGCGGCGGCCGAGGGGCGGTAGCCGAGGCGCTCGGCGACCTCGCGCACCCGGCTTCTGGTCTCGTCGGGCAGGCGGCCCTTACCGTTGAGCGCGTCGGAGACGGTGGTGATCGACACTCCTGCGGCTGCTGCCACATCCCGGATGCCGGCCCGCTCCAGACGCCGCGAGGTGGTGGGTCGCCGACCGCTCTGGTTGGCTGCTGCTGTCATGGCGGACCGATCGTATGGCTCCTGACAAGGGTCTGTGACCGGCGCATCGGGGGCCCTTGGAGATACGTTTCTCCAAGAGTGAGCCCGTGTGCGCCCCTTCGATACCCGCACGAAACCAGCCGTCTTACCTCTGACATGTGCCAAAGGAACCCTGCAGAATGGCTGATCTGCGCCAGTAACCCGACCGGGCATCTCACTCCTACGGGTGAGCGACGATCGGTATCGTTCAGGGCACCCGACCGGGGTGGTTCCGGTGCGTCGCGAGGTCCCTGGCTCGGCGGCGATCCCGTCCGACGCGGGAGCGGACGCACCAGCGGGCCCGACGCAGTGGGCCCGACGGAGAGAGAAGGAGAAGGACCGTGAGCGGAACGGCAGCGCAGGGGCCTCGGCTGAGGCCGAGCCTGGACGGCATCCCCACCTACAAGCCCGGCAAGCCGGCCGGCGCCGACGCCTACAAGCTGTCCTCCAACGAGAACCCGTACGAGCCGCTGCCCGGCGTGCTCGAAGCGGCGGTCGCGGCGGCCGGCTCCCTCAACCGGTACCCGGACATGGCGGTCACCGAGCTGACCGCCGAGCTGGCCCGGCGCTTCGACGTCCCCACCGAGCACATCGCCACCGGCACCGGCTCGGTCGGCGTCGCGCAGTCGCTGATCCTCGCCACCGCCGGCCCCGGCGACGAGGTGATCTTCGCCTGGCGCTCGTTCGAGGCCTACCCGATCATCACCCAGGTCGCCGGCGCGACGCCGGTCCCGGTGCCGCTCACCGCGGGCGGGGACCACGACCTGGACGCGATGCTGGCCGCGATCACCGCGAACACCCGGCTGATCTTCGTCTGCAACCCCAACAACCCCACCGGCAACGTGATCCACCGCGCCGAGCTGGAGCGCTTCCTGGACGCGGTGCCGGCCGATGTCCTGGTGGTCGTCGACGAGGCGTACATCGAGTTCATCCGCGACGCCGAGGTGCCCAACGGCATCGACCTCTACCGCGACCGTCCGAACGTCTGCGTGCTGCGCACCTTCTCCAAGGCGTACGGCCTGGCGGGCCTGCGGGTCGGCTTCGCGATCGCGCACGAGCCGGTGGCGAACGCGCTGCGCAAGACCGCGGTGCCGTTCGGCGTCACCCAGGTCGCCCAGAACGCGGCCGTCGCCTCGCTGCGGGCCGAGGAGGCCCTGATGGTCCGGGTCGACGCGCTGGTCGAGGAGCGCACCCGGGTGGTCGCCGGGCTGCGGGCGCAGGGCTGGGAGATCCCGGACTCGCAGGCCAACTTCGTCTGGCTGGCCCTCGGCGAGCGCTCGCAGGACTTCGCGGCGGCCTGTGCCGCGGCCGGTGTGATCGTCCGCCCGTTCCCGGAGGGCGTCCGGATCTCGATCGGCGAGGTCGAGGGCAACTCGATCTTCCTCTCGGTGGCCGAGGCCTTCCGCAAGGAGCTGTAGGGACGCGCAGGCAACGCGGAGTGGGGAGGGGGGGCCGCCGCCCAAGCACACCCCAGCGGGGGGGGGGGGGGGACCCGCGCCCCCGGCACTCCCCCCCCGGGAGCCCGGCGCGCCGCCCCCAGGCGGG
>NZ_JBHYYB010000122.1:21824-24588 GCF_042752535.1 Kitasatospora sp. NPDC059327
CAATCTACCTCCCGGCGCCCGAGCCCTACCCCCTGGACCGCAGGGGCCCCGCAGCAACCGGCGTGGGGCCCCGCGCCCCGGCCCACTCCCCACTCCGCTGCTGTGCGGCGTCGTTCACCGGCGCCGCAGGAAGACCGCCGAGGTCAGCGCGGCGAGCAGCACCAGGGCGGTGTTGACGGCGATCGCCCAGCCGACACCGGTGAGCACGGTGGCGCCCGCGGCGGCCGCGGTGACGACCGCGCTCATCACCGGGGTGCCCAGGGTGATGCCGACCTGCTGGGTCATGGTGGCCACGCCGGTGGCCAGCCCCTGCTCCTCGTCCGGCAGGCCCGAGGTCGCCGTCACCATGAAGCCGACGATCGCCAGCATGTTGCCCACCCCGCCGACGAAGGTGGCCACCAGCAGCAGGCCGAGCCAGGCCCGGTCGGCACCGAGCAGGAGCAGGGCCGCGGTCGCGGCGGCCTGCGTCAGGAACCCGGCGAGCAGGGCGCCCCGGCTGCCGAGCCGGCCGATCAGCCGCGGCGCCACCACCCCGCCGAGCACCGTGCCCGCGCCGAGCACCCCGAAGGCCAGGCCGGTGGCCAGCGCCGAGAAGCCCAGCACCCGCTGGAGGTAGAGGGTCAGCAGGAACACCAGCGAGGTCTCGGTGGCGAAGGCCAGCAGCCCGGCCGCGTTCCCCCAGATCACCGTGCGCCGTCGCAGCACCCGGACCGGCACCAGCGGCGAGGCGGCGCCCCGCTCGACGAACCAGAACGCCACCAGCAGGGCCGCGCCCAGCCCCAGCGCCCCGAGGGCGAGCGGCTCGCCCCAGCCGTGCTCGCCGGCCGCCGTCAGTCCGTAGACCAGCGCGAGCAGGCCGCCGGTGACGGTGACCGCCCCCGGCAGGTCCATCCCCGTCCTCCCGGCCGGCCTGCTCTCGGCGATCAGCCGGGGCGCGACCAGCAGCACGGCCAGCGCGACCGGCACGTTGACGAAGAAGGCCCAGCGCCAGCTCAGCAGGTCGGTGAGCAGTCCGCCGAGCACCGCGCCCGAGGTGAAGCCGGCCGACATCAGCGCGCCGTTCAGGCCCAGGGCCCGGTCGCGCAGCGGGCCCTCCGGGAAGGCCGTGGTCAGCAGCGCCAGCCCGGCCGGGGTCACCGCGGCGGTGGCCAGGCCCTGGGCGACCCGGGCGGCCAGCAGCGGCTCCGGGGAGGTGGCCAGCCCGCCGACCAGCGAGGAGACGGCGAGCACGGCGAGGCCGAGGAGGAAGACCCGGCGCCGCCCGACGAGGTCGGCGACCCGTCCGAACAGCAGGGTGAAGCCGGCCGCGGACAGGGCGAAGGCGGTGGCGATCCACTGCAGGCTGCCGAGCCCGAAGCCGAGCCCCCGGCCGATCACCGGCAGGGCGACGTTCAGGATCGAGAAGTCCACGGCCAGCATGAACTGGGCGGCCAGCAGGACGACCAGGACGAGCCGCTGCCGGCCGGTCGTGCCGGTGCTGGTCCGGGGGGCTGGTGGTGCTTCGGACAGGGTGGCGGTCATCGCGGCGCTGCCTCTCGGCTCGACGGGGTCTGCGGGTGCGGCACCAGCCTGGGCGGCCGCGCCGGTGCTACCCAGACCCCCGCCGAGGGTGGCACTGACAGGGACAGGCTCCGGGGCGCCCGGCGGTGTTGACTGGTCGGCATGGAGAATCCCGCAGAGCTGAGCGAGTTCCTGCGCACCCGTCGCGCCCGGCTGCGTCCCGAGGACGTCGGCCTCACCGCGTACGGCACCCGGCGTCGGGTGCCCGGCCTGCGCCGCGAGGAACTGGCGCAGCTGGCGGGCGTCAGCATCACCTACTACACGCGGCTGGAGCAGGGGCAGAGCCGCAACGTCTCCGACGAGGTGCTGGACGCCATCGCGCGGGCCCTGCGGCTGGACGGCGACGAGCACGCCCACCTGCGCAACCTGGCCCGCCCGGACCGTGCGGGCCTCGCGGGCCGCCCTGCGCGCTCGGCGAAGGGGCGGGCGGCCGAGGGCTTCGAACGGACCCGGCCGGCCGTCCGGCAGCTGATCGGGGCGATGGCGGACGTCCCCGCGGTGGCGGTCGGACGGCGCAACGAGGTGCTGGCCTGGAACCCGCTCGGCCACGCCCTGCTGGCCGGACACCTCGACCCGGCCGCGCCCGACCGGCCGGCGGACCGCCCGAACCTGAGCCGGCTGCTCTTCCTCGACCCGCGCACCCGGGAGCTCTACCCGCACTGGGAGACCGAGGCGCGGGCCCAGGTGGCCTTCCTGCGGCTGACCGCCGGACGGCACCAGGAGGACAGGCAGTTGGCCGAACTGATCGGCGAGCTGTCGATGAAGAGCGCGGAGTTCGCGGCGCTCTGGTCGGGCCACCCGGTGCACGACTGCCTGTTCGGCAGCAAGGAGTTCCGGCACCCGGTGGTCGGCGGGCTGACGCTGGACTTCGAGGCGCTGCCGCTGCCGGAGGCGTCCGGCCACCGGATGCTGCTCTTCAGTGCGGCGCCCGGTTCGTCGTCGGAGGCGGGCCTGCGGCTGCTGGCGGTCGGCGCGGCGGCTTCGGGGTGGGCCCCGGGGTGGACGTCGGGGCGGACGTCGGGGCGGACGTCGGCGGACCGGGAGCCCGTCGAGGACTGAGCCGGTCGTCGCCCGGGAACGACGAGGGGCCCTACCTTCGCACCGTCGTGCTTAGGTTCAAGGGGTCGTCGCAACACCGCTTGGTTTCAGACGGTGAGTAGATCACGTAGACGCTCGGCTGGGGTATCCCAGCCGAGCGTCTTGC
>NZ_JBHYYB010000123.1:0-24323 GCF_042752535.1 Kitasatospora sp. NPDC059327
GGGGCGAAGGGACGGAGGCGGGTCGATGGCCGGCCGTTCGGCGCAGCACGTGGCGCGGCTGCGCGCCGCGCTCGCGGTGCTGGGCGTCGACTGGCACCCGGACGCGTGCTCGACGAGCACGACGACGCCACGGTGACCGACGCCCGCCAGGACGCCACCGCGGCCGACCACGCCCCCGTCGACCGATTCCTGAACCGGGAGCTCGACCTGCGATAACCGCCCCCGCCGCACCGCCGGCCCCCGTCGGGGTTCCCGATGGCACCCAGTGGCCCTGCCCGGACACCCTCGTGCTGGTGAACCGCGCCCTGCACGCCGGCACCGACCCCTCGCGCTACGGCCACTCGCCCGCTGTACCAGCCCTTCCTCGCCAGCAAAATCCTCCACGTCGCGGTGGCGGCTGCATGAAGTGAGTCACAGCACCCCGATCACGAAAAGATCCGCCATGGCCACCTTCGACCTGGAGCAGAAAGGGCAGCTATCTCTGCTTCGGTCTGAAACTCGCGTGGTCGCTGATATCCGCTTTCGAGCTCGTTTCCGTCTTCATCCGTCACTCGCCCCAGTCCGTAATTTACTCCGATCGAAATCCCTTCCGAGTTAACCTCCAGGACGAAAGATTCCGAACCCTTTACGTCGGAGACGACAATCAAAGTCTCCCCGGGTGCCATCCAGTGATCACTGCCAACCGGCTCAAGGGTCAGCTTCATTAGTTGATCGAGTTCATTCTCTACCCTGATACTGACACTTTCCACCAGTTACTCCCAGCCTTCAGTACTTCTACGAGACTTCAGCAGCTGCAACGTCACGGGACATCGAGAATTCCTACATTATGACCCCTCGGGGCCGAGAAGGCGAGCCCCGAACGCCAGTGGTGTGCATGTCGGCGAACCCGCATGCACACCACTGAGGCTCTGCAGTTACTTGCGACGCCTATTACTTGTGGCGACCCTTGAGGGCCTTTCGCCAATTCTTGACAGCATAATTCAAGGCCGCCGCACGCGGCCCCGCACTAGGGCTAGCATCCCCTCGGTACGTGCCGTATAGATGGACCTGCCTAAAGTAGTTCCGGGCGACCTTGACTTCCTGCTTTGAGTATACTTTTCGCACTGCGGCCACATGCCTCAGGGTGTGCAGCGTCGCATTCTCCCCCTTATTCTTTCACAGCACCCCATTGCCCATCTTGGGGACAGTCGTATTATGCCTCGCGGCAATCGCCTGCACCTGCTTGAGCTCGTTACTCACAAACCTTGATGTCTTTACGACAGTGGATGCCATATGGCCGGTTCGGCCGGCTGTGATAATCACCTTTGCCGCAGCTACGACGGCGCCAGCGCCAACGGTCTGGGCGGCGACCGCTGGCACAGCCATTTCGGCGGCTTTGGCCCAGTTGCCGGTGGCGGCGTAGGAGACTGAGGAGACGGCCGCCGCGACGGCGCCGATCGGGCCGGGGATGTAGGCGGCGACTTCGGCGACCTTGGCGACGACCTCGACTGTCTTCTTGAGCCACTTGGGCATGCCCCAGTTGCCGTCGAGGTCGGTGCAGTTGACGGGGTCGGCGGTGCAGTAGTCGTATGGGCTGGCGTTGCCGCCGGGGATGGGGGCGATCTGCAGGAAGCGGCCGAGGGCGGGGCTGTAGAGGCGGGCGCCCATGAGGATGTCGCCGTCGAGGGCTTCGGCGGAGCGTTGTTTGCCGCCGAGCCAGCCGTAGCGGACTCCGGTCTGGCCGTCCTGGGGGATGCCGAACTCGTCGAAGTCCAGCACGACGGGCTTGGTCAGCGCCGTGTCGGTGGTGATGACGACGGAGCCGAACAGGTTGGTGAGCTGGAGTTGGACGTCGCCGGTGTTGCTGGTGGTGGCGACGAGGTCGCCGTCCGGCCCGGAGACGTTGCGGGTCAGGGTGCCCCGGGTGGTGTCCTCGATGGTCCAGCGGACCTCGTCGGAGTCGTCGCCGTAGTGGTTCAGCTTGGAGGTGGCGCCTGCCCAGGTGCCGTTCGCCTGCTTCTTCGAGGTGGTGAACGCGGTCAGGCGGTGGGCGGCGTCGACGGCCCACTCCTGCTTGGTGTCCCCCTTCTCCTGGGCGGCGACGCGGTCGTTGGCCCAGTAGGTATTGGTCGCGCCGGTCGCGGTCTTCACCGTGCGCCCGCCGACGCGGTTCGCGGATTCGATCAAGGGGCTGTAGGAGACGACCATCGAGCCGCCACTGGGGAGGTTGGGCTTGGCGATGGCATCGACGGCCTCGCCGAAGTGACCGCGTTCCTGCTCGCGGCGCCAGCCCTCGCTGTTGGGCCGCAGGGAGCTGGCGGCGCTCGCGGGGTGGGTTTAGGTGCGCCATGCGGCGTCGGACAGCTGGGTGAGGGACCGGGCCAGACCCAGGAGCGCGGAGGCGTCGGTGTCGGCAGGGAGGGGCGCGACGCGGGTGGCGAGGTCGCCCTCGCCCGTTCCCCAGGATGCGATCAGCTCGTGGGGGGAGAGGGCGACGCAGTAGCGGGTCATGAAGCAGTGTCTCCGGTCCGTTTCGGTGCAGGGCCTGGCTCAACGCAGTCTGACGGATGGTCAGGATCGGTGTTCGGTGAAGCCTTCGAAGCCACCGGACGCATTGAGGAGGCCGCCCGCCGCCTGGGCCTGTGCTCACTGGACCGCGCCGCCACCGTCATCCACCTCACCTGGCGCCCCGACCCCACCGACCGCGAGGAGGCGCCCGCTGCCTGACGAATCTTCGGCGACCCCCTCCTGGCCGAACAGCGCCCGGCGCGCAAGCGCCAGCTCGCCGACCGCGACCAGCGCACCCGACTCCAGCGCATCGCGGACTGCTTCGACTACCCCGTGCTCTACGAGCTCGCCGAACACCTCCCCGCCCCGCACCGGGTCGGCTGCCCGCCCCAGTACCCGCCGCCCGTGGTAAGACCACCACGGGCGGCGGCGGGCCCGATCCGTTAGGGGGTACCCTTCCCTCCGATTCTGACCGGGTATGCCGTGACCTTGCCGGCTACGACCCCCACCACCCGCCACCTACACGTGACCGCTGACTTGCGCTGGGGAGTTACGTCAGCAGTGTCCGGATTTCTTGAATCATTTCCCGGGAAGCTATTTCCATTCGGGCGTCGATGCAGTCGTCCATCCATTCACTAGAGACTCCCTCTACCATTTTCAGTGCAGCAGTGAAATTTCGCGAATTTCCTCCGCATCTGAAAGTTCGATGAATTCCCAACCCCGATGATCCTTGGTGTCCGAGTTTCCATTCTCTTGAACATTCAACGCGACAAGCGCTGCGGCAGCGATGGCCGCTTCCGCGACGTCGACCTCCACGAGGTCAGGATCCTTCAATGCTGCCCGCAGGGCTTCCCGCACACGATCGAACGCCAGGCTTGGACTATCAATCAGTCTGAGCTCGTCAACGAAATCCATGGCATTATCATTACTGAATGGATCAATCCCCCAAGAGCCCACGAGGCACCCGCAATCTTGAAGAAGCTTTCAGTCTCGCAAATAGTATTTCAGATGTCGCAGTTTTCGCAATTGTTCGGAGCGGGCCCCGCTGGGGGTGACTGTGTGTCGAGTGTCGCCCCCGGGCCGGGCCGCCCGGATCCGGTAGGCGCGCAGTGTCGAAGCCCGTCGACACCCCGGCGTCCAGGCGCCCGCCGGATCGGTTCACCCGTGCTCTTCCGGCGCGCCGCGGCGGGCCCGGTTCGCCTGCCGGGGTCGCGCGGCACACGTCCCGGGCAGGCCCTACGCGCAGGGCGCGGAAGTCGCGATGTGGGTGCGAGTCGTGTGCAGGTGGCGCACGGCGGCCTCCGCGTCGGCGTACTGCTCGGGCTGAGGCAGGACGGTGCCGAAGGCGCGGCCCCGGCTCGGCGGGCAGGGAGCGCCGGTGGAGGACGGGGGACAGCGCCGTGCTGGCGGCGGCCAGGAGCCAGGCGAGTCGGCCGTGGGTGCGGGAGAGGGGGATGGCCAGGACGGCGAGTGCCTCCCGCAGGGCCTCCAGCCGCTCGGCCACCGGCAGGGCCGCGGCACCGACCGAATCTCCGGCCGCTCGCGCCAGGCGGTCGGCGGCCTCGCGGGCCAGGGCCGGGTCGTGCCGGCCGACCTCCCACACCCCCTCGGCGATCTGGGACTCGGCCTCCTGTGTCAGATCCGCGATGGTCGTGGACATCGTCACCGGCACACCGTAGCGGGCACGTTCCTCCCGCTGGCACCACGGGGCCCGCACCGACGGGATCGGAGCGGTGGTGGCTTCACACCCGCCGGCCAGGCGTGTCAGGCTGGTTGCAGAGAGGAGTCAGGGGTGCACCGCGACGGCCGCCTAGCACGACGCATCCGCGTCGCTCACCGCCACGATGTCGGCGTCGGGGCGCCAGCGCGGTGTGGACACGATGCCGGGATCCAGTACGTCCCAGTCGGTGAAGAACCGGGTGAACTCGGCGCGGGTGCGGGCCTGCACGATGGTGCCGGCCTCGCGGTAGAGGGGTGATCAGTTCACGGGTGTAACCGCCGTCGGCCCAGAGCGGCTCCAGCCGGGTGGTGTGCTTCGACGACCGGGGCGAGGAGTGTCTGCGCGGCGGCGCGGTCGCTGGTGTACGCGGGGTGGCCATCACGGCGATCAGCAGGCCGAGAGCGTCGACCACCGCATGGCGCTTGCGCCCGTTGATCAGTTTGCCGCCGTCGAAGCCTCGGCTGGCGGAGCGGTCGGCGGCGATCTACACGATCCTCGCGTCCGGCCGGGACTCGTACAACGCGACCGCCTCCGCCTTGACTCCGGAGGGTAGTTCTTCATCACCATCAGTAGGACTCCTGTCCACCCGGACCATCACGGTTCGAGTGTCTCTGGTGTCCAATCTCCGGGGTCAAGGTCCCATGGCGCGGCCTGGTCACCCAGTTTGACAAGAGCCCGAAGAGCTACATGGCAGGCCTGCACCTTCCGGACCGATCATGTGGCTGAAGTCCTTGACTTCAGCCACATGATCCGAACCTTCAAGAGCCCCTAGACGGTCCAGCGGACCTCGTCGGAGTCGTCTTCTTAGTGGCCCTGCTTCGACGCGGCGTCGGCCCAGGAACCGACTGCGTGCCTTCCGGCATGGCGGACACAGGCTCCCAAGATCAGAGCGGGGCCATCTTGAGCGACTCCGCAAACTGCGGATCATTCTCGATCTGCACCAAATCTGCAGGTGTGGCCTTTACCCAAGTCTCGCGCGACGATCCAGCCGAGCCCATCACCAGGACCCCTTCAACCCATACTTCAAAATTGATCAAGTAAGGTGCGGCATGGCAGAAATTGCCACGCTGAACCTCATCCGATAGATCTACTTCAACGCCCATGAACGGATCCTTCGGAAACATTCGCCGAATAATCCCAGACTGACGTCCATTCGCCTCCAGCGAGGCCCTAGTTCTTAGCGTTCCAAAAGCTTCCAGTGCGCGCCCCTCTGGCGCTGGGCCAGCTTCATAGAGGCTTATATGGGCTTTACTGGAGGCAAGGTTCAGTCCTTCGATAAATATAGAGAGGAAGTGGGACAGGATCTCTGGAGAGTCTGCAGAGATCAGCCACTCTATCTTTGGTCGTTCAGTCAATTAGAGACGCCCCTTCGATGAGTTCTCCCAGCTCTTCCAGTGGGGCTGATGGCTCTCACAAGCGAGGCGCCATCAGCCCACTCAGGCTATGGACAATATGATCTTACAACGATATTACCGCCATCCTTGATTCTACGTCAGAGGAGTCTCCGGCGGGCGGGGAATCCAGGGCCCCGGGATGATTATTGGAAGCCGGAGGAGCCCACCAAACAGCCGCCCCCCAAGCCTGACTCCCCCCATCGCCGTGCGGCGGGCGATGTCGGCCGCGAGGTTCTGGAACGCTGAAGTGCTCCTTCGTTCCAGACTTATTGAAATGCCACGCGTTCTTCTTGTCCCTCAGCTGCCATGGACACCCAGCAGTTCTGGAAGCTGATCGAGGAAGCCCGTTCGCAGGTGCCGGCCCCGGACAACGGTGACGCTGTGGCCGAGCAGGCGACCGCACTGCTCGCACTTCGCCCGGTCCAGGAGATCGTCGCCGCCCAGCAGATCCTCTGGAGCCTGATGGCCGACTCCTACCGAGCCCCCCTCTGGGGCGCCGCCTACGTGATCAACGGTGGATGCTCCGACGACGGATTCGACGACTTCCGCGGCTGGCTGATCACCCAGGGCCGTGAGACGTTCGAGCGTGCCATCGCCGATCCCGATGCGCTCGCCGATCTTCCCGCAGTCCGTGCTTTTGCCGCAGACGGGATCGACATCGAGTGCGAGGAAGCTCTGGGCATGGCCTGGAACGCTCACCGGATCGCAACCGGCGAGGAGATCCCCAACGACTCCTTCACCAACCGCTATCCAGAGCTGGACCCGGAATGGGGTTTCGACTTCGAGGACGACGACGAGCTTAGCCGCCGGCTGCCCCGCCTGGGAGAGCTCTACGCGGAATAGGGTCGGATCAACGCGTTGGCCGTGCTCCGAGCACCGTCAACAGTGTGCCCGACGTGCTGGCACCCACCAGGTTCGTCGACCTCTCGCCGACCCTCCCGGCGCAGGCACGGAAGCGTTCGAGAAGTTCGCGCCCGGGCCACTGTCTGGATCGAAGCCCTGGATGCGCCGTAGCCCGGCCGGGACGCCGGCCCCCAGGAGAAGGGCTCCGTGGCGGCGGAAGCAGAACGCGATCTCGAAGAGGAGATCGGCGGAGCTGTGAGCCCGAATGCCATAGCCGGGGACGAAGCACCGACGCAACTCGTCGCCCGGCAGTTCGGCCACCAGGTTCAGCACCTCCCGAGCCTGGTCCTCCACCCAGATCTCCAGAACATCGCCAACCAGGGTGCCCGAGTCCGTCGGTGCGGTGATGCGGACCACTTCGATCAGTTTGGTCTGTGCGGCGGTCTCGGGAAGCAGCATCCGTACAGGATCACCGACACGGCCACGACTCGGGAAGCGATCACCAAGACGATGGGAAGCGATCTTCAACGCGCTCGGATCTTTCCTGGTCTAAGCCACTCGTGAACAGCCCTCGTCACCGTCCACGACCCGCAGGCCGTCCCACCGCCATGAGCCGCAACCCGGAGCTGGAGTACACCGACGACCTCCCGGCCGCCCTCGACCGTGCCGACATCACCGTCTGGCCACCGAATGGCCCGAGTACCGGCAGGCCAACCCGCGGGATCTCGTCGGCCGCCCCACCACCTCGCTGCTCGTCGACTGCCGCACCACCCTCGACCCTGACCCCCAGCTGGACCGTCCACCAGCTCGGCCGCCGAGGCAAGTAGGGCACCCCGCGGCACCTCCGCGGTAGGGGCCCGAAGGCCCCTACCAAGGCCCCAAGCCTCGTGGCGTGCCACGGCGTCCGATCCTGGCCGGCCGGCGCGCAGCCGGTTCCGCCTCAGGTCAGCCGGTCGATGATGGCCCGGGCGCTCTGCTGCAGGGCCTCGTCGCCTTCGATGCCGGCGAAGAAGTTGCGGTTGCGGCGTGGTCGGGCGAGTTCCGCGTGGATCCGGGGCAGGGCGGGTGCGGCGGCCATACGCAGAAGGCACCGCCCAGCCCGGCGAGCTCCTCACCGAGACCGCCTCCCCGCTCACCCGCGAGCAGGCCCAGGCCCTCGCGATCGACATGTCCCGCCGCAGCACCCCGGCCGAGGGCGGCTTCTGCACCTTCCAGCCCGTCGTCGACGGCGGCGCCTGCCCCTGGAACCTGGACTGCCACAACTGCGACAAGTTCGTCCTGTCCGGCGCCGACCTCCTCTACTGGCGAGGCAAGCGCGAACAGTGTCTGTTGACCGAACTAACTCATGAGTATTCGCAGGTCAGTTGAGGTTTCTGCTAGCTTCCCGCTATGCCCGGCGAACAGCGTCCCGCAAGGGATCTGAAGAACTTCGTCCTACCCGAAGTAGGTCAGCTGTTGGAGACCAATGACCCCTGAGAGCCCTGCCAGTTGATCGACCCGTTCGGGAGGCCGGTCGAACCGGCAGCGGTGTACTTCAAGGACCTGATGGCAGCGGACAGTTCACCGTTGACGCCGCGGTCGTACGGCATGGACCTGCTGCGATGGTGGCGCTACCTGTGGTTTTTCGGGATCCAGTGGGACCGCGCGACACGTGAGGACGCTCGGGACTTCATGCTGTGGATGAAGCTGGCAGACAAGCCCGTACGCGTCCAGTGGCGCCACCGCGGCAAGGACTCCGTTGAGATTCCCCAGCCCTCCCGGACCGGCAGGCCGGCGCCAGGGACGCCGAACTCGGTAACTGGGAAGCCGACCGTCGGCAAGAAGTACGCGCCCACCACCCGGGCCCACTGCGAGACGGTGCTGCGGACCTTCTACGACTTCCACCTGGAGCGCAACACCGGGTCCCTGCTGGTCAATCCGTTCCCTCTCGCGCGCAACCGCCGCTCAGCACGAGCCAACGCCCACCACAACCCCGAGAAGGAACACAGGAATCAGCGCACCGGTCTCTACCGGCCCCATCGGCGTGATCCGCAAGGGCACGCGCGCCAACCAGGAACTGCCCGCCACCCCCGACGCGTTCGTCTGGCTACGGCTCTACCAGGAAGAAGCCTGGAAGAAGGGCGTCCCTCGTGGTCGCCGACAGCCGCTTTGGTGGACCCTACGACGCCCCTGGCGACCGCTGGAGTACGACGCGGCCCGCATGATGTTCAACCGCGCCAACGACATTCTGGGATCCAACTGGACGCTCCACGACCTACGGCACACCGCGACGTTCCTGATGCTCGACGATCCGTCAATGCCCCCCGTCTACGTCCAGCACATCCTCGGCCACAAGTATCTATCGACCTTGGACATCTACAGCCGTCCCACCAGGGACGATGTCATCACCGCTGGTCTCGCGCATCATGCACGCCAGCAGCAACGCCGGGAGAACCCTCCGCCCGCTCCGGCCGCTCCCGCCTACAACCCGGACTCTCTCAACGTCCTGTTCGGAGGGCCACTCACGTGACCGACCTCCTCGTCGCACCAGACCGCCGCGTCGCCGACCTCGAAGCCCGCATCGCAGGTCCTGCCGCCGACACCCCGTGACACGATGCGCGCATGTATTTCGAGCTCGCCCCACCCACAGGCATCGGCCCTCTGAAGATCGGCATGTCGCGACAGGCCGCCAATCACGCGCTGGAATCGCTGCGGGAACCCACAGAGATCTCCGCATCCGACGGGGCGGGGCAGCACATCTTCCGGCCCAGCGGCCTGATGATCAGCATCGGATGCACGCGTGACCTCCTGGAATCCGTTGAGCTCGGCCGACCAACCGAGCCATCGGACGTCGTTCTCTTCCGCGGCATCGACGTCTTCGGGCTGCCAGCCCGCCAGGTCGTGGCGCGCATGTCCGAGATCACCACGGTCGTCGCCGATGACGACGATCCCGCGTCGTTCGTCGCGCCAGACCTCCTGCTCAGCTTCTGGCGTCCGTTCGAGGGCGACCACGAGCCCGAAGACGAACAGGGCTACTACTTCAACTCAGTCCTGCTGGCCCGGCCGGGTTACTACGGCGGTCCAGGCCAGCCATGAACCCCAGGCCACACATCTGAACTCGCCTCACGACCCAGTCCATGGTCCGTCCACCGTCCCGGTGGGCGGGCCGCCCCACCAGACCACCAAGACGAGCTACAGGAACGGCCCTGATTGGCCGTCACTGACTCCCACTGTCCCTTGACAGCCTCGGGCCCTTGGCGTGTGCGCTCGCGTCGCCACCACTCGTGGTACCGAATTCCCGTCGTCTGTGTATGGGGTTCGGCGGTAAGGTCGCGGGCATGTGGGAGGGAATGGACGCGGTTGACTGGGCGGCGCTGGGGCACAACTACGGGTCCGCCGAGGACGTGCCTGGCCTCTTGCGTCGGTGTGCGGGGCCGGATCCGGACGATGCCCTCGACGCGGCGTTCGACCTGCTTAACCTGCTCTTCCACCAGGGTGGTTGGATCTGCTCAGCGGCACCTGCCGCGCTGCCTTCTCTGTTGCGGCTGGCCGCGAGTCCGGCCGTCCCGCTCCCGAGTCGCCGCGTGGTGCTGGAGCTGGTGTCGAGGCTGGCAGCCGAGGCCGGTCGGGTACAGGAGAGGTTCCTTGACCGTGGCTGGCGGTCGGCGTGGGAGCAGGCTCTTCCGGAGGTGCTCGTCCTGCTGACTGATCCCGCCTCGGAGATCCGGCGGGACTCGGCTCACCTGCTCGGTGTCTGTGAAAGCCCCGGTGAAATCGTCCTGCCGGCACTTGTGCGATGCTGGCAGGCGGAGGTCGATCCGGCGACCCGTCTCGACGTGGTCCTCGCGCTCGGCAAGGCGGTTGCACGGGAGCCGGCTGGACCGCACGCCACTGAGGTCCTGGAGGTACTTCGTGGGCTGCTCGCCGCGTCGGAAGCCCAGACCCGCCTGGCGGCGGTGCACGCGCTCGCTCCGGCCGACCCGGATCTTCCCGCCCAGCAGGTCGGCGTCCTGCTGGAAGCGGTCCGGGACCCGGGTGTCGAGCTGTGGCGGCACACCAGCTCGGTCGAGGCCGGCGTCCAGGGTGTCCACAACTGGACGGCGGCGCTCTTCGCCGGGCCCTCTCCCGTCTTCACGCTCGGACTGCTGAGGGACCATCCCGACGTCGACCAGCGGGTCGGCGCACTGGCCCAGGCGGGCGGGTTGCTGGCGCAGTGGCGTTCGGTGAGCACCGACCTCCTTCCTGCCCTCGCCGCGCGGTTGGACGATCCCGCCCCTGAGGTCCGGTTCCGGGCGGCCGAGCTGCTCGCCTGCCTCGGCCCGGCCGCGGTGGCCCACGTCGACAAGGTCGCCGTCCTGCTCGGAGACACCGCCGCGCGGGACACCCGTAAACGGGAGACTGTCGCCGAGGCCGCCTTGTGGGCGCTGGCCCGAATGAACGATCCGCGCTGCGTGCCGGGCCTGATCGAGCTGATGGCACAGACACGGTCGGGCTTCGCTGCGGGCTCCGTCCACTATCCCGACACCGCCGGCCTGCACCATGTTGTCCTCCCTTCGATCCACGAGGTTCTGGGCCGCCTCTCCGACCATGCCGAGCCGCTCCTGCCGGCGATCGGCGAACAACTCGGTGCCGTCACAGATGATCACGCGCTCAACGGTCTCTGCCGGGTACTCGCGGGCTGGGGTCCTGCTGCGAAGGGAGCGGTTCCCCAGTTGCTCGGCCTCTTGGAGGACGACCGGACCTGGGCAGCGGCAGCGAACGCGCTGGCGGGAATCGGGGTGGCGGGGACCAGGGCACGCGACCTGCTGTTGGCCCGATCGAACAGGGGTGAAGCACGCGCGGCCTGGGCCTACTGGAAGGTCTGCGGCGATCCCGGACCGGCCCTGGAAGCGCTTGGACGCGCTGACTCCGAAGGGGGCATCACGCGTCCTTCCCTGCGCATGCTCGCCGACCTCGGCCCTCATGCCGCCCGCTACGCTGACCGGCTTCGGGCTCTGGCCGCCGACACCGACCGCTGGACCCGCGTCGAGGCGGCGCACGCGCTCTGGGCCACGACTGGCGATTCCGAGATCAGCGTCCCGGCCATGACCAGTGCCGTTCAGGAGTTGGCCAACGGAACCTATCTCCCGGTCATGCTCCCCGCCGTTCGTCACCTGGCCCAGGTCGGCCACGCTGCCCGGCCCGCCGCGCAGCTCCTGCGCGGCGGGCCGGCCCGCGATCAGCGGCTGCGCAGCGATGGCGGCTGGCGGGGTTTCACCCAGGACGAAGCCATCCGCGCCGCGCTCGAAGAACTGCTTGCCGTTTGTGGCTGACCGATGACAATCACCATCTGAAGCTCGACCCCGCCACATAGCCGGGCTTGCCCTGACTGTCCTTGGAAGCACCTGTCCGCGTACGAGTTGAAGCGCAGAGGTATGTACGAGTGAGCGTGCAGAGCAGAGTACAGGGCCGGGACGGGATGCCAGGGCTGCCCGTCATGAGGAACAATGCTTGGCATGACGATTTGAAGAGCGCCTGGCGAACGGTGGCGATGGCTCAAGGTATCGGTCTGGGAGACGCTGCCCGATGGGGATCGGCGGATATGTGCGACCTGCGGGATGCCTGTCCGCTCGTACCAGTATCGCTTCTATCCGCCTGAGTCCTCCATGTTTGAGCGGTGCATCGGGTTCGCCTGGTGTTCCGGCTGCCGGATCTACTCCGGCGCGATGGTTCACGTGCCTCGGAAGCGAGTTCTCGTTGATGCGCTGGCGTCGCTGCCCGACGATCAGAGAGAGCGTCTCAAGCGGAGCGAAACCAGGTTCATCGAGTACCTAGACAGGCGGGCCCGGCGCGAAGCCGGATCCCCCGGATCCAGTCAGCTGACTTGAACCCGCAGGAGGGCATCGGGCCGCTGATCAAGCGCGACATCGGCAACGTCGCCGCGGCCGACCTAGGCCAGGTCACCCGCGCCCTCAAGCGCAGGCTCAAGCGGATCCAGTACCGCCCGGACCTTGTCGACGGCTTCCTGGCCGGCACCGACCTGATCACGGACGCCTCACCCGAGACGGATTTCGCTGCCGGATCCCGCATCCCAGTCCGTGTAGTCCCCGATCGCCACGTCGTCGCAGAATGTCTCCCAGAACCCGTTGGCCGCGAGAGCGGACCCGTCGATACCAGAGATGAGATCGCGAAGCTCTTCCGCGACCTCCTCGTACCTGTCCTCGTCGCCGTCCGCGTAGAACGGGAAGCGTGCGATCACCGCAGCCACGCACTGGTTGAAGGAGCCGAGATCGCGGTTGACGTGTCGGGTCCTCGCTGAATCCATCGTGGGAACCTGCACCATGTGACCAGTGGCGACGTCGACGGCGATGCGCCCGAACAGGCCACTCGTCGCGATGGCGACCAGCCCCCGCTCACCGATCTCCCCGAGGAATACCGGATCATCCAGCGGCCGGTACTCGTAGCCGATCAACCCAGCGGGGATGCCGGTCTCATTGAGGTCGACAGCGATCTGATCTGGTGCCCCGAGCGGGGCCTCGACGCGGATCAAGACGAACTCGGGCTCCGGCAACTGCGGCAGAGGCTGGCTCACGGGAAGATCCTCTCCCGAAGGACTGTCACGGCAACACCCGCAGGTCCGCGAGACGAGCGACCTCTGCCGGGCGGCTCTTCCCGATATCACCCAACCAAGTTCAGTAGCCGTAGCCATCCACCCTTGTGCCGGCGGCTGGAGCCAGGCCGGGCCAGGGGCGTCCCGCTCTGGCAGAGGCGGCGGACCGTAGGAGTTCAAGAAGGGCGCACCCCGGGTAGCCCCGGAAGCGCGCATAGGAGGAACGGTAGTAGCGGTTCCAGTAGCTCACGACCCGCCGCTGAGTGCGCGCGAAGAAGGCCGGGTTGTCCACGATGAATTGTCCGTAAGCGAGATGGCCGCTGGTGCCGGGTATCGCGAGATCACGAAGCTCATCGTCGATGACGATCAGGATCTCCACGACGTATTCGCCGACCAACTGCATGACGAATGGGACGACCCACGGGTCCGCGGAACCAATGACCTTCGCGAGGTGACGCTGTCTGACCATCCCGTCGTGGTGCCTTGAGTAGAGGCAGTGCAGAAGTTGTCGCTGCCGCGACGAGAGCGACGCCAGCGCGTCAGCCGGCGGCTCGTCGTTGTAGAGGCGCCCGGGGATGGAAACGTGCTGGCCCTCTACAGCGACCGAGAACGGGTTGAGTGGCCGGAGCCGCGAAGTAGGCATGATCGCCAAGACTGCCTCGGCATCGCCTGAAAGCTCGACCGGGAACGCGTTGATCAACTGATCGTTGGTGCTGGAGAGCGGTTGCACGAGCTGAGCATAAGCGGCCGCCCCGGCCACGCGGCCTGCCCCTACCGACCAACCCGGACTGGCGGTGGACGCGGCTGGAGCCGTGTGCGGGAGGCGGCGCGTCAGGCCTGAGGTCCATTCATGGCGAGGACGCAAGGGCCGGCCGGGTCACAAGTCGGGATCTGAAGATCGGCAAGGCGATTCGGTGCTCAGGACGTTGACTCTTGAACCGCCACGGGGGCGCTGACCCTCCGCCCGTGATCCGGGACAGCGGTCAAGGAGCGACCAGCTATTCCCCAAATCGGAACACTGTGGTCCGGAATTCTTTACCAAGCCGCCGTGAACGTTCTAAACCTTCGACCGAAATGCTAGTCGCAGACACGCTCCGGGTTCCCCACGCCACACACCGTCACGGAGCAAGCAACCATCGAGAAGTGAAGGACCAGCACGTGACGACCCCCGCACCAGCCAGGCCGCTGACCGGCTCTCCCGCCGGACAGCCCGACCATCACCGAACCACGACCGCGGACACCGCCGCCAGCGGGGGACTCGCTCCCTCCCAGGCGCGGCCCCGCCGCCGCCACAGCGCACCGCGCGGCGTGGTCCCCGACCCGGCACTGGGGGCGCGATGAGCGACATCCAGCCGGCCGACGCGGCCGACGCCGCCGGAACCCGCGCCCCGAACCCAGCCGCGCTGCCGATAGCCTTCGCCGCGTTCCACGACCTCAACGCCCAGCGCTACACCGACTACGCCTTCGCCCACCTCCCGGACGAGAGCGTCGTGCAAGACCTGGTCGACGACGTCTTCGTCGCCCTCGCCGAACACTGGGACCGCGTCCTGACCCAGCCCCGCCCCGCCGCCTACGCCTGGGCCCTGCTGCGCCGGGTCGTCGAGGCAGAGTGCGCCCGCCGCGACGAACACCTCGCGCTCATCGAGGAGGCCGCCTTCGCCTACGCACTGATCGAACGGGGCAAGCGGATCCTTGAGCAGATCGACGAGTCCATGGTCGACGACCTCGGCGTCGGCATCAGCGTGGCCCGCGCGATCCAGGACCTGCCCGGCCGGCAACACGACGTCGTCGTCCTGAGGTTCCTGGCCTGCTACGAACCCGCCCAGATCGCCGAGGTGATGGGAATCGAGGATGTCACCGTCCGCTCCCTGATCTCCCAGGCCCGGACCCGACTGAAAGCCCGCCTCGTGCCGCGCCGGACCGTCGAGCCCGGCAGTTCGCCCGACGACGAGGAGTGATCCACATGAACCCGCTCGACCACCTGCTGGCCGGGGGCGGCATGCGCGCCGCAGCCCCCACCCCCGTCTACGATCTGGCCGCCGGCCGCCGACGCATCGCGGAGAAGATCGCCGCCCACCAGATCGGCGCCGCGACCGATCACCAGGACAGCGCTCGCGGCCAGTGCCGCTGCGCCGCCCCCGAACCACGGTCGACCATCAGCCCGCCCCGTCTCCCGCAACCGCCCACACCGACGCAGCCCCCCGTAACCTGCCCGAACAGTCAGGCATCCACCCTGCCCACAGATCTGGAGGGTCTGACCTTCCACGACCACGCCGAGCGCGACCTGCGCACCATCGCCACCATGATCACCGCCGAGGAGGACGCGGCGGCCTCGCTGCACCGACTGATCAACGACCACACCGTCGAACCCCGAGGCGCCCTCGTCTTTGCCTGCCTGCTCTACCTCGCCGGGCGCTACCAGGAAGCCCAATTCTGGTGGCAGTTCGCCGGCGGCGCCGAGGACATCACCGCCTGCTTCTGCCTCTACCTCCACCACGCCCGCCTCGGCGAGCTGAAGGCGGCCGAACACTGGTTCAACCAGTCCGCCCTCCTGGAGACCCTCCCACCCAACCGACGGGCCGTACCCCCCACCCTCCCCCCAGTGCCGGACTACTACCTGGCCTGCCTGCCCTGGGTCGGCCAGTACCTGCTAGCCGCCGGAGACGACCAGCGCCAACCCGAGGTCGTCCTACGCGAGGCGCTCGACGACCTCGACATCGTCCGCGACGCCGAGTACGGGCCGATCAGCCTGCCCACCGACGACCTCGCCGAGCAACTCCACGACCTGGTCTGCCCGTAGCCGGCCCGGTTGCGCCCGAGCACCGGGCGCAACCGGGCCCGCCAAACCGGCACCGGAACCGGCACCGATCGGCGAACAACCCGCGCAGTCCAAGACCTGGGAGAGCGGAGGCACACACATGGTGATTTCGGCCCACGACGACGCTGGGAACCGGCTCGACGGGGATGTGGCTCTGTTCACGTCACAGAGCAGCGTTTCGACAGCAGTTCGGGCGGCAGCGCCCAGTCCGGATGTTCACGAGAAAGGGCAGCACCTCGGTGGTGGCCGGCCGGACGCCGACTACCGCCCGCTCGGGGCACGGGGCAAAAGCGCTGGCTACGGGCGCAGGCGGCAGCCACCGACGCGCCGTTGCCGGGCGTCGGCAGGTGACTCCCGTTCTTGTGAACATCGAGTCGTCCGGTCTGCAGACGCCTCCCAAACCCGTGAACAACTGACTTCACGAGTCGTGAACAAAGCCAGGGATGCGAACGTCCTGTCCTCGGAGGAAGCGACCTGTAGGGGCATCGGCAGAATCCGGAAGGCCGTTGACCTGGTGGTGACGGCCGTTGGCTTGGTCGTCGGCTTGGGAAACCTCGGATTCACGGTATGAGAGAAGCTCAGCCGCTTCTTCCAGGCGTGAGGCACGCCAGTGCGACTGCGCACGAGGCGCAACAGGGGCTGGGAGGCTGCCACCCGCAGGGTGGCAGCCTCCCAAGTGCCTTCTCGGGGCTCCGGCAGCCTACAGCCAGGGCCCCGACATCGTCTCGGTCGGGGCGAACGGCGCTCGACGGCCCGCCGCGGTGCTCGGCGAGCCGGCCCGCGGGACACGGTTCGCGCGAACTGCGTCCCTCCGGGCATGGTTGCCCTGTCGGCCTTCCATGACAGCGCGGCCACGAAGCCCTTGAACAGCTCACAGCTTGAAGCCGGCCTTGGCCTTCGCGTTGGCGCGCAGTTCGACCTCGAATTCCATCTCCACCGGCCCGACCGCGAACACCACCTGCGGGTCGTCACTCGCGCGTGCGGCGGCTTCGAGCAGTTCGTCGCGGACTGCCGCGACCGCGTCCGCCAGCGGAACATCCATCAGACCCACCCCTTCGTACCTGACCGCGTGGTCCTGCCGATGCGGACACCGTAGGCGCCGTGCCGGCCCCGCCGCAGGCGATCCGGACGATCCCCGGCTCCGCTTCCCAGATGGACTGCGAGGCCGGGGATCGGCGCCTATGGGGCGCTCTCGTAGAGGACCTCGGTGTCGGCGCAGTCCTGGGCGATACGGGCGAGGGCATCGTGCTCGCGCTCGGCAGCGGCGAGGTTCCAGCGCAGCTTGGTGGAGACCCATTCGGAGGCGCAGCGGCAGTGGACGGGGCCGTTGAGTGGGGGGGGCCAGTCGGCGGGGTCCTTGTCGCCCTTGGACCTGTTGGACTTGGCGGTGACGGCGACGAGGGTGAGGGGTGATGCCTGGTCGTTGGCGTAGGCCTCGCGGCGTTCGGGGGTCCAGGCGTAGCCACCGACTGGCGGGGAGCGTCATTCCAACGCTGCTGTATTCCGCGCGCTGGGTCCACCAGGGCTGCGGTGGTGCGGGAGTGACAACCGCGCACGTCACCGGCGGGGAACTGGGGTGTCACGGCCGTCCGCGATCCGATGCCCGGCGGTGCCGCCTTGGGGGGTGGGCCGTCCTTGCCAAGGCGCGGCAACCCGTCGTGGTGGACGAAGCGGACGAACTTCGAGAGCTTGTCGGGTCTTTCGGGGCGGCGTCGTACACAGTCTTCGGGACCTGGCCGTAGTCGGGGTCGACAAGGGTCATCGGGGGCGGCAGAACTCCGCGTCGGCGATGTTCCTGGCCGACGTGCCCTGCAGTGCCAGGGCATCAGTGTTGAGGTACATGGTCATCCGGTGGCGGGTGTCCCGGGTGGAGACCGACAGGGTCTCGATCCCGTAGCCGCCTCCGCGCTGTCCCCACAGTTCCGTTCCGCAGGAGGTGGTCATGCGGGTGAGGCCGAGTCCGTGTTCGTCGGTGCCGTCGGACACGGTGGTGGTCATCTCCCGCAGTTGGGCCTCGGGCAGCAGCCGGCCTCGGAGGAGGGCGCTGTAGAAGCGGTCGAGGTCGTTGGCCGTGCTGATGATCTCACCGACCGCGCGGATCGCCGAGGGGTTGAACTCAGTGACGTCGACACCTGGGAGGGGCAGCTGGACCTGCGCGGTGGAGTACGCGCGCCCGGCCGGGCGGGGCAGCGTCTCCCGGGTACCGGGGGAGGTCGTGCCACGCAGTTGCAGCGGTTCGGTGATGCGCCGCCGCAGTTCGTGTTCGTAGGAGTCGCCGGTGATCCTCTCCACGATCAGCGCGGCCAGCAGGTAGTTGGTGTTGGAGTATACGAAGCGTTCGCCGGGTTCGGCCTCGGGCGGCTTCGACATGGCGACGGCCAGGAGCTGTTCGGGCGTCCAGGTGTCGTGCATGTGTTCCAGCCAGTCAGGGCCGTACTGGTGGAGGGCGGGGTCGTTCAGGTAGTTGTACACACCGCTGGTGTGGTTCAGTAGCTGCCGGATGGTGATGAGGCGGCCGTCGTGGCCGTGGCCGCGGACCACGCCCGGCAGCCACGTCTCCACGGTGTCGTCGATATCGAGCTGTCCCTCGGCCTCCAGTTGCAGGACGAGCGTGGCCGTGAAGGTCTTGGTGATGCTGCCCACTCGGAAGTGGTCTGCCGGCGAGGGCGGGCGCCCGGTGACCCGGTCCGCCACTCCCTCCGTCGCCACCCACCGGTCCTCGCTGTCCACGGCGGCAACCAGCACGCCGGGCGCCCCTTGCCGTACGGCCTGTTCCATCGCCGCGAGCGTCGCCGCGTGAGCCTGCGAGACGTCGTGCGGCGCGGCGGTGGCCGAGGGCGACAGAAGCGACAGCAGGACGGCCAGGATCCCCGTGGCGGACGTGCGGGCGGTTCGGTGCGGTCCGGCGGTCAGGGGCATGAGGGCGCCTTCCTCGGTGAGGGCAGTGGACTTCCGCCTTCAAGTCGAGCAGGTCCACCACGGACCCGCACACGCAGGCCGGGGCGGGCGGGCTGCGTTCGGGTGGTCCGGCCCACCGGGCCGCTGAACAGCCTGCGCGCCGCCGGGCTCGCACCGTCTGGCCGGCCGCCGGGGCGACCTCCCGCGTGCGTGTCGCCGTCGGCGCGGCCAGAAGGCCCATCGTCCCGGTCGTTCTGGCCGCACCACGATGCGAACGGGGCCCGCGTCCTTACTGAGAGAGCCCTCCTCGGGGGCGGTGGGCCACTACCAGCCGTAGCGTGGCCGTCGATCCGATGTCCCGGCCACAGTACTGTCCTCCTGTCGAGTGAAGGCCGCAGACCTGGACGGTTCCGGCGAACGGGGCGTCACTGGTGACGCGTCACACTGCCGACGGCAGGACGGCATGGGGTCCGCAGTCCAGCGCACTATCGCAGACAGGTGTCGAGCATCTCGTTCAGTGCGGTCTTCTCGGGCTCTGTGACGGAGAGGCCGTAGACGTGCTTGGTGTCGGTCCACGCACGGCTGTAGGTGCACCAGTAGCCGACGGCCGGCGGGCGCCAGGCGTCCGGCGTCTTGTCGCCCTTGGACCTGTTGGAGGCGGCGGAGACCGCGATGAGTTGCGAGTGGGTCAGGTCGTTGGCGAAGGCCTTGCGCTTGGCGGTGGTCCAGGTGTCGGCCCCGGAACGCCAGGCCGCGGCGAGCGGCACCATGTGGTCGATGTCGAGCTGCTTGGCGTCGGTGAAGACCTTGCCGTCGTAAGGGCTGGTCCAGGCACCCGACACCGCCCGGCACAGCTCGTCCTGGACGACGTCCTGGCCGTCGCGGGCGAGGACGGTCTCGCGGGTTATCTGCATGCGTTCCGTGACTCCGTGCCACGTGGGCCACAGGGGCAGGCTGCTCCTGTGCCTCACCGTTATCGACCATACGGTGAGGGACGAGATCCACAGATGATGCAGGAGAGCACCACCACATGTTCAGAGCAGAGAAGGCGATATCCCCGGCCACCGGGGCGATCACCTGGCTCCTCGTCGACGAGGAGACGTACATCCCCCACCCGGAGAGCCTTGAGTACTCCATCCACCTACGCGCCAAGAACTGCTCGCCGCTGACCCAGCGCAACTATCTGCCCCGCGTCGGCCGGTTCCTGAACTGGTGTTCCGGGCGCGGCACCGACTGGAAGACCGTGTCACTCGGCGAGATGGCCCGCTACAAGTTCCACATCGAGCAGACGCCGGACCCGCGCACCTTCCGTTTGCCGACCGGTAAGACCGTCAACGCCGTGGTGGGCACCGCCTGCGGGTTCCTGCGCTGGTGCGCGGCCACCGGCATCGTGGCCCCAGAGGTCGCATCCGCGCTCAGCGAGCCCCGGTTCCTCCAGTACACGCCGAAGGGCTTCAACGAAGGCGAAGACGGACAGTTCCGGCGCGTCAACGCCCGTGTTCTCAAAGCAGCCGAGATCGAGCTGCCGCCCGCCGTCCTGCTCACGGGGCAGATCGACCGGATCCTCTCGGCTGCCAGCACCGCGCGCGACCGCTTCCTGCTCGCACTGCTCCTCGGGACCGGCCTGCGCATCGGCGAGGCGCTCGGCCTGCGGCGCGAGGACATGCATTTCCTGCCCGACTCCCAGCACCTCGGCTGCCAGATCGCCGGGGCGCACGTGCACGTCAGGCCCCGCCAGAACAACAGCAACGGTGCGCGCGCCAAATCCGGGAGACACCGGCACGTTCCCGTCGAGAGGCGGGTGGTGAACGCCTACCGGGACCATCTCGGCGAGCGCGACGGTGTCCAGCAGGCAGCGGGATGCGACTTCGTGTTCGTGAATCTGGCCTCGCGACATGCCGGTCTGCCCATGTCGTATTCGAACGCCAAGCAGATCATCGAGCGGATCGGCAACCGTTGCGGCTTCCGGGCCCGGCCGCACATGATGCGGCACACGGCGGTGACCACCTGGATCCGTGCGGGAGTCGACCCTGACGTTGTGCAGGCTCTGCTCGGTCACGTCTCCGCGGCCAGTACGGCTGTCTACCTCCATGCCAGCGACGACGATCTGCGTGCGGCGGTCGATCTGGTGGCAGCCGGTGGAAACCGATGACCGTCGCGCACGACTACGTAGAGTTGCCCACAAGCCTGGTCACACTGCCCGACTGGGCGACCTGGCTCGCCGACCAGCTCGACCTCCAGTGGCGGACGGGTGAGTGGGATCCCGGCAGCCTGCTGTTCACCGCGGATCTGGACAACCCGCGGACGCGGGCCTTCTCCTGCCGCGTGACGGCCTGCGACGCGGTGGTCGAATCGCCGGCATCCCACTGCGAAGCATGTCGGGCCGTCAGCGCACGACGAGGTCACCCGCCCGACTTCGATACGACCCACACGCCCTCCCTACCCGCCGTACGACAACCCAATGTGGGGGACGGCCTGCAACCGGGCCGCTCACAGTTCGCCCTCGGGGACCTCTCCACAGTGCTGCGGGCGGAAATCCTCTACTGCCTTCAGCGCCGTGACGAGGAGGACCGCCTGGTCGTGCCCGCGATGATGCGCCGCATCATCCGCAACCTCCCCCCAAGGCTGTCCTCGCTGCTCGACCTCGGGACGCCACTGTCCATCACGCACCTTCCCAAGAGCACATACAGCCTGGTTAACGACATGCAGGTCCGACTCCGCCGGGCCCGCGTTCAGTACGACGGCGTCGATCCGACGCTCGGAGACACCTGGGACTGCGCACTCGTGGGGTTGCTGTCCGCACCGAACCGCCGCTATCCCGCAGCCAGCGGGCACCTGGACTTCCGGCCGATCCGGCAACGGTGGCTGCGCGAGATCGTCAAGGAGTACGGGCGAGCCGTGCGGCCCACCGTGTCGGAGTTGAGGCGCACGGTCAACGTCACGGCGTTCGCCTCGAACGCGCTGGCGTCCAGACCCGCCGCCGAGAGGCCGCAGACGCTCGCCCTGGCCGACATGACCCTGGTTGTCGAGGCCATCGAGATCGCCCGCAATCCGAAGGACGGCAGCGCCTACTCCCAGGCCCAGCGCAAGGCGATGCTCGGCTGGTGGCGCCGACTCCTTCAGTATGCGCGCCTGGCCGGCCTGATGGATGACATCCCAGGAGTCTTCGCGCTCAGCCCCGAACTGCACGGCATCGAGGCCGTCGACACGACCGAGGACGAGAGCGGCCGTGCGATCCCCGAACACGTCATCGCCCAGCTCGACCAGTACCTGCCCCTGATGAGCGCGGACTCCACCTACAAGCACGCCGGCTGGCAAGCCGAAGACTTCGCGGCCATGTATCAGGAGGTCTACCGGATCATCCGCGACACCGGGCGCCGTCCCGAGGAAGCCACCTCGCTCAAGCGCGACTGCCTGCAGTGGATCGACGGCAAGCCGTCCCTGATCTACGACAACCGAAAGCGCAGACGTTACGGCCGGCGCCTTCCGATCAGCCCGGAGACCGCCCGGCACATCCAGCAGTGGCAGAAGCACCGAGACAGCCTCCCCGGTGGCTTTGTTCACGACTCGTGAAGTCAGTTGTTCACGGGTTTGGGAGGCGTCTGCAGACCGGACGACTCGATGTTCACAAGAACGGGAGTCACCTGCCGACGCCCGGCAACGGCGCGTCGGTGGCTGCCGCCTGCGCCCGTAGCCAGCGCTTTTGCCCCGTGCCCCGAGCGGGCGGTAGTCGGCGTCCGGCCGGCCACCACCGAGGTGCTGCCCTTTCTCGTGAACATCCGGACTGGGCGCTGCCGCCCGAACTGCTGTCGAAACGCTGCTCTGTGACGTGAACAGAGCCACTCCCGGAGATGCCGGGCTGCGAAGAGTGGCTCTTCCCCGCCCCCGGAGCCACCCGCAGATCCCGAGTCAGGTACCTGACCGCGCACTACTTCTCCGCCAGGGTTTTCCGCGATTGGGTCAACGGCATCCCCGAACTCCTCGACAACCGCCTCGACGACAACGGCGACCAGGTCGCCTACCGCCGCTCCGAGATCGTCGCCTACGGTCTGCGACACGCCTACGCACAGCGGCACGCCGATGCCGGAACCGCCATTGACGTGCTGTGCAAGCTCATGGACCACCGCTCACTCGACGTCATCATGGGGTACTACACCGTCTCCCAGGAGCGGCGTCGCAAGGCCGTCGAAACGGTGGCGGTACTCGCGGCCGACCGCCACGGGAACCCGAGAGGCTCGAACGACCCGCTCGCCTACGAGCTGCGATCCGTGGCGGTGCCGAACGGAGGATGCACCGAGCCCAGCAACGTCAAGGCCGGCGGCGGGCACTGCCGCATCCGCTTCCAGTGCGCCGGCTGCGACTTCTACGAGCCCGACCCCTCCTACCGTCCGGCGCTGGAGGCGCTGGAGCAGACCATCGCCGATCTTCGAGCAGATCGGGAGGCAGCGATGGCCATGGGCGCCGCGGACTGGGTGTTGGCGAACTTCGATCACCAACTGGAGGCATACGCAAAGGTGTTGGCCGAGATGGACGAGCGCCTGGCCGGTCTGTCACCGCAGGAACGGGATGCGGTGGAGGCGGCGTCGAAGGAGCTGCGGAAGGTCCGCGCCTCTCAGGCGTTCTTCCCCGGTGACACCCTGGACATCAGGAGGGCCCCGTGACGGACCCGACGACCGCTGCCCGCGAGGCCCGCGTCGAGCGACTGCGGCAGGCACGGACCGCCGACAGTAAGGCGAAGACCAAGCGGAGCCTCGACGCCGTCGCCGGCCTCGTCGCCGCAGGCGAGCGGATCACGGTCGCGCGCGTGGCCCGCAAGGCCGCCGTCTCCACCTGGTTCGTCTACAACAGTCCGGTCGTCCACCAGGCGGTGCAAGCCGCCGTCCAGGATCAGGCCCGGCACGGCATTCCGGCCGCAGCCATTGTCCCGAAGCAACGGGTCAGCGAAGCCAGCCTGCAGACCGACCTCGCACTCGCCCGCGAAGTGATCAAGGGCCTGAAGTCGGAACGGGACAGACTCCAGGATCGGGTCAGGCTCGCCCTCGGCGCTGAGATCGACGACGTCCAGCGAACCGAACTTCTCCGCCGCATTCGGGACCTGGAGAGCCACAACGCGCTCCTGATCTCCGAACTTGCCGAGCAGACCGCGCGAGCTGGAAGGCTCGAACGCCGCACAGTCGAGCTGGAAGACGAGGTCACCGCGGTCCGTAGAGCCCTCACACGATCTATTCGAGCGGTTCCAAGCTCGGCTCGATAGCCGCCAGAGCCCACATCCTTGCCGGTGCTTCTGGCCAGATAGCTGGCCAGAAGCACCGCCCGGCTACGAGTCCGCGGTCATGCTTCCGGCGGACTCACCCAACGGGCAAGGCGTTCCCCAGCCTCCAGATTCTCGCGCCAGTACCGGAAAACGGTTCCCTGGACGATGTCGAGCTGCCCGGCCGCGATCAAGCCGGAGGCGGGTTCAGGTCCTCCCGCATCGGCCTCGAAGGCGACCAGCACCTCAGGTGTCGGCGTACGAGTCAACATGCACCACCTCGTACGAGTGACTGCGCGCCAAAGTTGATGCGATGAATGGCTGCCTTCGGCGAGCCTGCTGTC
>NZ_JBHYYB010000124.1:0-24241 GCF_042752535.1 Kitasatospora sp. NPDC059327
GGGTCAGCCGGCGTCCCGGCCCCCGAACTCGTCCTCGCCCCACCGCTCCTGGGCGCGATCGCGGGACCGGCAGGGGAGGTGACGGCTCAGCGCGTCACCGCAGTTGGCGGCGGCCGCCCGCCGCAGCAGGGCGGCCAGCCGGGTGGTGAACGGGCGGACCCGCCTTCGCAGCGCGGCGACGGCGCGGTTGTCGAGCCGTTCGACGGCGGCCGCCAGGGTGCGGCCGCCGCGTAGGACCGTGGTACAGGTCAGGTCGGTGCGGTGGGTGGCGTGGTGCCAGAGTCTGTGGAGCCGGTTCACGCAGGTGCAACATTTTGGCCGCCCGGCCGGTTCTGGCCGCCGCACTCTTTTCGGTGGCGCACCCCGGCACGCGCGCCCCCTCCGGACGCCTCCGCCGTGGCGCACGCGGTGGCGCAAGCGGTGGCGCGGGCCGGCGGCGCGGGCGCGTCCGGGGCGTCGGCCGGCGTCAGGTCGTCGACGAGGAAGCAGACCCGGGGGTCGCGGGCCGCGTCGCGGTACTTCTGGCCGGCCGCCATCCGGGGCCCGCCGATGTCGATCGTGCCGTCCTCGTCGAGCCGGAAGCCCACCGGTCGGACCTGGGACGCTCCCTGCGGGCCGCTGGTGGCCGGCCGGCCGAGTGCCTGACCGGAGCGACAGGCGCGTTCCTCGGGGGTGAGGACCATGACCGCTGCGCGCCGTTCGGTAGTGCGGGGTACCGCGCCGACCGTAGGGGGTGAGGCGGACTTGAGGTCAAGGGCGCAGCGCGCCGGGCGAGTCGGAGCGGTCCGGCCGCGGCGACCGGCCTGGTCGTCCCGACCCCCGACCCGGTGGCTTCCCGGATCGGTCGAAACCACCAAGACGCTTGTCTTGTCATTGATTTGACGACACCTCAGGCTTTCCTCTCCGGGAGTGTCGGAGGGGGTGGGCCCATGAGCCCGAGGCAAGGTCTTCGTCGTGTCGGTGCCGTGCTCGGTGCCGTCACGGCTCTGTCGCTCGGGGCCGGCGGGGTGCTGCCCGCGTCGGCGGCCGCGCCGGAGGGGGTGGTGCAGGAGGCCCGGCCGGGGAGTGCCGTTCCCGGCAGCTACCTCGTCGTGTTGAAGGCGCCGGCCGCCGGGAGCTCGATCGCGAGCGGTGCGACAGCGCTCGCCCGCGCCTACGGCGGCACCGTCCGGCGGACGTACGACGCGGCGCTGAACGGCTTCGCCGCGGAGTTCACCGAGCGTCAGGCGCGGCGGCTGGCCGCGGACCCGTCGGTCGCGCTGGTCTCGCAGAACCGCCGGCTGCGGGTGGACGCCGTCCAGCCCGACCCGGAGTCGTGGGGGCTGGACCGGATCGACCAGCGCCGGCTGCCGTACGACCACCGGTACGCTTCCCCGGACTCGGGCGGGCGCGGGGTCACGGCCTACATCGTCGACACCGGGGTGCGGATCACCCAGGAGGAGTTCGACGGGCGGGCGTCCTACGGGTACGACGCCATCGACGGGGACAACGAGGCGCCGGACGGCTACGGGCACGGCACGCACGTGGCCGGGACGGTGGCCAGCAGTACGTTCGGGGTCGCGAAGAACGCGAAGATCGTCTCGGTGCGGGTCCTGGACGACGACGGCTACGGCACCACCGAGCAGGTCGTGGCGGGCCTGGACTGGGTGACGCGGAACGCCGTGAAGCCCGCCGTGGTCAACCTGAGCCTCGGCGGCGATCCGGATCCGGTACTGGACGCGGCCGTGGCCCGCTCGATCGCCACCGGCCTCACCTACGCGGTGGCGGCCGGGAACGACGGAGTCGACGCGGACGCCCACTCGCCCGGGCGGGTGCCCACCGCGATCACCGTCGGCGCCACCGACCTGGACGACCAGCGGGCCTGGTTCTCCAACTACGGCCCGCTGGTGGACCTCTTCGCGCCGGGGGTGGACATCACCTCCACCCAGAACTGGAACGACTACGGCGGGATCGGCCTCGACATGTCGGGCACGTCGATGGCGGCCCCGCACGTGGCGGGCGCCGCCGCGCTCTACCTGGCGGACCACCCGACCGCCACGCCCGCCCAGGTGGCCGCGGTGCTGACCGGTACGGCCACCACCGGTTCGGTGACCGACGCGGGGCCCGGCTCACCCGACCGGCTTCTCTACACCGGGTCCGTGCCGAACCGGCCGCGGACCCAGTTCGCCACCTCCACCCCGGTGGCGATCGACACCGTGGGCGTCCACGAGTCCCCGATCACCGTCTCCGGGGTGCCCGGCAAGGCACCGAAGGACCTGGAGGTCCGGGTCGACATCGCGTACGCGTGGCGCGGCGACCTGCGGGTCGAGCTGGTGGCGCCGAACGGCGCGGTGTCGCTGCTGCGCGAGGAGAAGATCTGGGACGGCGCCCCGGCGATCACCGGGATCTTCGGTGCCGACGCCTCGGCGAGTACCGCCAACGGCGTCTGGCGGCTGCGGGTCACCGACCTGTTCGGCTACTGGACCGGGACGATCAACGGCTGGGCCCTGCGGTTCTGACGGCCCGTGCGGGCGGGCGCGCTCAGGTGTCCCGGAGCGTGCCCGCCGCCTCCTGGCGGATCAGCTCGCGCAGCGCGGCGAGCCGGGGCCGGTCGTCCTCGGTCCGCCACTGCATCTCCAGCGGCAGGGTGGCCCGCTCGGCGAGCCGCACGGTCACCACCTCCTCGGTGAGGTGCCCGGCTATCGAGCGGGGGACGAGCGAGAACGCGCGGTTCTGGGACAGCAGATAGAGCCGTGAGCCGACGATGCGAGGCGGGCTGACCAGTACCGGTGGCTCGACGCCGCGCTCCGCGCAGAGGCCCAGGACGTGGTCGTAGTAGCGCGGGTGCTGCTCCCGGGGCCAGAGCAGGAGCGGGAGGTCGCGCAGCTCGTCCAGACGGACGGCGCCGCGCCCGGCGAGCGGGTGGTCCCGGCTGAGCGCCACTCGGACGGGCTCGTCGGCGATCGTCTCCCGCCGGTAGCCGGGCACGTCGTCCAGGAAGCGGCCGAGGCCGATGTCGGCGAGTTCGGCGGCCAGCGTCGACGAGACGCGGCCGGTGTCGACGGAGACCTCGGCCGTCTCCAGCGCGGGCAGTTCGCGCTCGGCGCGGCTGACCACGGCGGGCAGCAGGCGGTTCATGACGCTGGGGGAGGCGACGATCCGGGCCGTTCGGATCCGCGACTCCTCGTGCAGCCGTACCCGGGCGAGCAGGGCGTCGGCCCCGGCGAGGAGCCGGGCGCTCTCGGCGGCCCTCACCTCGCCCGCCGCGGTGAGGGCGACCGCCCGGCGGCTGCGGTCGAACAGCTCGACACCGACCGCCCGTTCCAGCCGGGCGACCTCCTGGCTGACCGTCGGCTGCGAGATGTGCAGGCGCTCGGCGGCCCGGCCGAAGTGCAGACCGTCGGCCACCGCCAGGAAGACTTCGAGTTGACGCAAGGTGAATCCCATAGTCGGGAGCCTATGGGAAGGCCCGTTACTCATTCTGGCTCCCGATGCGAACGATCCCTAGGCTGACCGGCACGTTGCCACACCGCGGTGGCATCCGACAGAGAGCTCGTGCTTCCCATGACCGGACTGCCCATCCGCATCTCCGACGACGTCGCCCGGGCCGTCGCCGACGGGACCCCCGTCGTCGCGCTGGAGTCGACCATCTTCACGCACGGGCTGCCGCGCCCCCGCAACCTGGAGGTGGCACTGGAGGCGGAGGAGCGGCTGCGGGCCGCCGGTGTCGTCCCGGCGACGATCGGCGTCTTCGCCGGAGTGCCCACGGTGGGGCTCGGCGCGGACCAGATCAAGGAGTTGTCCGAGTCGGACGACCTGGACAAGGCGAGCCTGCGCGATCTGCCGGTGGTCGCCGCGCTGGGCCGGCACGGCGGGACGACCGTCGCGGCGACCGCCTTCCTCGCCCACCGGGCGGGGATCCGGGTCTTCTCCACCGGGGGGCTCGGCGGCGTGCACTTCGGCGCGGCGGAGAGCTTCGACGAGTCGGCCGACATGACCACGCTGGCCGCCACGCCCGTCACCGTGATCAGCGCGGGGGTGAAGTCGATCCTGGACATCCGGGCCACCCTGGAACGCTTCGAGACGCTCAACATCCCGGTCATCGGCTACCGGACGCGCAAGTACCCCGGCTTCTACGTCACCGACTCCGGGCACGAGATCGCCTACCGGGTGGACTCCCCCGAGGAGGCCGCGCGGGTCATCGCGGCCCGGGACGGTCTGGAGCTGCCGCAGGCCGTGCTGATCGCCAATCCGGTGGACCCGGCCGAGCAACTGCCGCCCCAGGAGCTGGACGCGTTGCTGACCAGGGCCTGGGCCGAGGCCGAACGCCGGGGTATCACCGGCAACGCCTCGACGCCGTTCCTCCTCGACTTCATCCAGCGCGACACCGGGGGCCGCAGCCTGGACGTCAACGTCGCGGTCTACCGGGGCAACGTCCGGCTCGGCGGCCGGATCGCCACCGCCCTGGCCGCGCTGCGGAACGAGGCGTAGGCCGGTGCTCGGGGTACTCGGCGACCTCGTCGAGGACGTCGTCGTCTGGGTCGACGGGCCGCTGCGGCACGGTACCGACTCCACGGCCCGGGTCTTCCGGCGGCGCGGCGGCAGCGCGGCGAACGTCGCGAGCTTCGCGGCCGGCCAGTGGCCCGCGCGGTTCATCGGCTGTGTCGGCGACGACCCGGCGGGGGACGGCGCGGTCGCCGAACTGGCCCGCCACGGCGTCGACGTGCGGGTCATGAGGAAGGGGCAGACGGGCAGCATCGTGGTCCTCGTCGACGACGCCGGTGAGCGGACGATGCTCCCCGACCGGGGCGCGGCGACGCTGCTGGACACGGTGCCGGACGAGTGGCTCGCCGGGCTGGCCCATCTGCACGTGCCCGCCTACTCCTTCGACGGGGAGCCGGTCGGCAGCACGGCGGTCGACGCCCTGCGGCGGGTGCGCCGAGCGGGCGGCGGCACCTCGCTGGACGCCTCCTCGACGGGCATGCTCACCGGGTTCGGCCGTGAGCGCTTCCTCGCGCTGGCCGCCGAGTTGGCGCCCACGCTGCTGTTCGCGAACCGGGAGGAGGCCGCGTTCCTCGGACTGCTGGTGGACGGCCGTCCCGGGCCGGAGCGCGCCCGGCTGGCGGCCACCACGGTCGTCACCAAGGCCGGGGCGGCGGCGACCACGGTGGACGTGCCCGGGCTGGCACCCTTCGCGGTGCCCGTCCCACCGGTCGGCGAGGTGCGCGACCTCACCGGCGCCGGTGACGCGTTCGCCGCCGGCTTCCTCGCCGCCCACCTCGCCGGCGCCGGCCCGGGCGAGGCCGCCGAGCGCGGCCACCGGTGCGCGGCGAAGGTCCTGGCCTCACCGGGGGCGTCCTTCGGCGAAGGGTGACTCCCGGGCCACCGCCCGGGAGGGGCGCGCCGGCCCCTCCCGGGCGGTCACCGCGTCAGGCGAAGGCGGCCGCCGTCGGATCGGCGGGGTCGGCGGGGTCGGCGGGGTCGGCGGCGTCGCCCGGGATCCGGGTCCAGTCGGTCCACCGGCCGGTGACGGTGCCAGGCCGTTGTCGAGGGCGTGCGCCGGCGGCGCGCCCGCCCACCACCAGTGCGGCCGGTACGGCGGTCGGGGTCACGGCCAGCGCCATCGTGGTGCCGAGCGTCCGCGGTCCGCGGATCGGATTCACCGTGTCCTCCCCTTGCTCACATCTCCACAGTGGTGCCGATCCAGCAGGCCCGCGGCGCGGAGGGTGTCCCGGAGAAGGCCACCGTTCTCCAGGACACCCTCGCCAAGGTCCGGAGCGAAGCCCCCGACGGCGGCGGCCAGGGCATCGTGGCGGCCTGCGGTGACGGCCTCGACACCGGCGAGGGAGACATCCACCCCGCCTCCCTCCACACCGGCGCCACTGTCCGGCACCTGCTCGCGGGCCAGGGTGGACTCCCCTCCGGTTGTCACACCTCGCGCACGGCCCCTGTGTCGGGCAACTGACACCGTCCCTGGTGGTCGGGCCCACGGGCCCGGCCGACGCGCTCGCCTCCCGGGCGTTCGGTGGGGGCCGTCCGTCCTCGTGCGGCCGCCTCGGTGGGCGGCGATCGCCGGAGCCGGCCGCCAAGTGCGTGGTGCCGCAAGGGTGATGAGCGGTAGTCTGCGCCCGTGACTGACGTGATCATCCTTCACGGAGCCTGGCACCAGCCCGCTCACTACGCCGAACTCGCCGATCTGCTGCGCGCCCGCGACCTGTCCGTGGAGGTGCCCGACCTCTACGAGCTGTCGCTCGCCGAGAGCACCGAGAAGGTCGAGGCCATCGTCTCGGGCTCGTCGGAGCCGCCGGTGGTGGTGGGACATTCGTTCGGTGGGGTCACCGCTGGGACGGTGCGTGGTGCTGCCGCGTTGGTCTTCCTCAACGGCTGGATCCTCGATGTCGGTGAATCCCCGGCCGCCGTGCTCGCGGAGACCCCTGGCGAGCCCGGCGAGGGGTTGCTCGCGCTGCCGGACGCGGACGGGCGCCTCCGCCTGGACCCGGACGATGCCCGGGCGAAGCTCTTCGGCGACGTCGACGAACCGGCGGCCACGCGTGCGGTGCGGTTGCTGCGTCCGGAGCCTCTGTCGATCTTCGACGCCACACCCGCTCGGGTGAGTTGGCGGGACACCCCTTCGACCTACCTCCGCGGGCGGCAGGACCGAACCGTCGTGACTCCCCTTCCGGACCGTTTCGCCGGGCGTTGCTCTCGCGCGGAGCTGTGGGACACCAGCCACTCGCCCTACCTGAGCCGCCCGGCCGCCGTGGCCGACCTGATCGAGCGTCAGCGGGCGGGCGGCGGCTGAGCCCCGTGGGGCTTCCCCGGGACAGGGGTGACGGGTCGGTGGGTGCCGGTGGCCGCTTCCGGCGGTGGCTGACACGCCCACGGACGGCGGAGAGTCCGGCGCCACGCCCGGCCGGTCGGATAGGGATGGCTCGTCCATCGCCGACCCGAAAGGCCGACCCATGTTCTCCCTCAGCTCCGAGCCGCTGTCCACATCGCCGTCCAAGTCGGCTTCGGTGACGTCCGTCCTCCGCGCGGCCGCCGCCGTCCTGCTGCTGTCCGCGCCGCTGTTGGCGGCGCAGCCGGCCGCCGCCGAGGGGCCGAAGACCCCTCAGGAGGCCGCGGCCTGCCGGAGCGTGCTGGGCATGCTGGTCGGCGGTTCCCTGTTCGGCCCGGGCGGCGTCGGCGCCGTCTGCGCCGTCCGGCCGGACGCGGCGCCGGTCGACGGCACGTCCTGAACTCCGCGGCCCCGGCCCGACCGCCGCGGTTCCGCTCCTCGGGCGCGGGGCCGCGGCGTCGTCCCGGGGCCCGGGCGTGGCGCCGGGCACCGCGGGCCCGCCCGGGCCGCTCGGGTGGTCACAACGGGTGGGCGAGCGCCGCGAGTTCCTCCGCTTCGAGGACGAGGTCGGCGGCCGCGGCGGAGTCCCGGACGCTGGCGGCCCGGCGGGCGCCCGGGATCGGGATCACGGCGGGGGACAGGGCGAGCAGCCAGGCCAGGCCGACCCGCTGCGGCGAGACCCCGCGCTCGGCCGCGATCCGGTGGAACGCGCCGGACCCGACGGGGACGTCCGCGGGTCCGTCCAGCACACTGCGCGACAGCCCGCCCAGCGGACTCCACGGCAGGAAGGCCAGCCCCAGCCGCTCGCTGAGCCGCAGCTCCGGCTCGGCCGTGCGGACGGCCGGGGAGAACCGGTTCTGCACCGAGACCAGGCCGTCGCCCAGGATGTCCCGGGCCGTCAGGATCTGGCCCTCGTCGACGTTGGAGACGCCGGCGGCCCGGATCTTCCCGGCGTCCAGCAACTCCCGCAGGGCGCCCAGCGACTCGGCCCACGGCACCCCGGGGTCGGGCTTGTGCGCCTGGTAGAGGCCGATCGCCTCGACGCCCAGCCGGCGCAGCGAGTCCTCGCAGGCCTGCCGCAACCGCTCTGGGCGGCCGTCGACCGTCCACGAGCCGTCACCGGGCCGGCCGCGCCCGCCCTTGGTGGCGACCAGCGCGGCCGCGCGGTCCGCGGCCGGCCGGGCCGCCAGGGCGCGGGCCACCAGCCGTTCGTTGTGGCCGACTTCACCGGCGTGCCAGTGGTAGGAGTCGGCGGTGTCGATCAGGGTGACCCCGGCGTCGAGCGCGGCGTGCAGGGTGGCCAGGGCGGCCGTCGTGTCCGGGCGGCCCTCCACCGAGAGCGGCATCGCGCCCAGGCCGATCGCGCCGACGGCCGTGCCGCCGATGAGACGCTGCCGCATGTCAGGCCTCCCGCACGGGCAGGGTGGCGGCCTCGGCCACGGCGCCGGGCAGCCAGTCGGCCGTCCGGGAGAACCGCAGGCCGGCGGCGACGGCACGGCGGTTGTCCATCGGGTACCAGCGGTCGAAGGAGAACGGTGAGGCGTCCGCTCCGGCGGCCACCCGGTAGCGGGCGGTGGTGCCCAGCCGGTCGGCGATCAGTTCGCAGAGCGCGACCGCGTCGAGGGAGTCCGGGGAGCAGGCGTTCAGCGGGCCGACGGCGCGCGAGGCCGCGCTGCGCACCAGCGTGTCGGCGATCTCCTCGTGGTGGACGAAGGAGGTGGGCTGCGGCGCCTCGTGCACCGCGACCGGTCGCCCGGCCGCGATCAGCTCCGTGTAGTGCGCCAGCCGGCCGGTGAAGTCCTTCGCCCCGCCGCCCAGGACGTGGGCGCTGCGGACGCTCGCCCAGGAGAACGGCGGGTCCGCGGCGAGCACCGCCTCGGCCTGCCGCTTGCCCTCGGCGTAGCGGGTCGCCTCGTCGGCGCGCAGCGCGAGCGCCGCCGGATCGTGCCAGGGCAGCTCCGGCCGGGGCGCCCGGTCGGACGGGTCGACGGCCTCCTCGGGGACGGGGACACCGGGGGTCGTGCGCACCCGGGGTGAGGTGGCGGGGTCGTAGACCTCCATCGTCGAGGTCATCACGTACCGGTCGGTGCGGTCCGCGAACACCCGGCGGGCTACGGCCGCCTGGACGGGGGTGTAGAGCACCTCGTCGATCACCGCGTCGAAGGCCCGCCCGCCGAGCGCGGCCGCGAGCCCGGCCTCGTCGGACCGGTCGGCGCGGACGTGGTCGACGCCGGGCGGCGGCGCCGTGGAGCCGCGGTTGACCAGGGTGACGCGCACCCCGGAGTCCCGGAGCCGGGTGACCAGGTGCAGACCGAAGTAACGGCTTCCGCCGATGACGCAGACGTTTCGCATGCCCTCACTCTGCTGCCGTATCGTCACCAGCGGAACTACCGACCTGCTGAACCAGTCATCAGCGGAACTGTTGACCGAGGGAGCGCGATGATCGACGTCCGGAGGCTCGGCGTGCTGCGGGCGGTCGCCGAGCACGGGAGCTTCAACCGGGCGGCCGCCGCCCTGCGGCTCACGCCGTCCGCGGTGTCCCAGCAGGTCGCCGCACTGGAGCGGGGCCTGGGCACGGTGGTGGTGGAACGCTCCACCCGCGGCGTGCGGCTCACCGAGGCCGGGCGCCTGCTGGTGGAGGCGGCCACCGCGGTCTCGGCGGAGCTGCGCCACGCCGAGGAGCAGATCGGCCGGCTGGGCGCGACCCGGCCCCGGCTCACCCTCGCCACCTTCACCAGTGGCGGGCGGCACCTCCTCCCGGTGGCCCTGACCCGGTTCGCCGCCGAACACCCGGAGGTCGAACTGCGCATCCTGGAAAGGGAGCCGGAGGACAGCCTGCCGATGGTGCGGGAGGGGACGGCCGACCTCGCGCTCGCCTACCACTTCGACGGTCCGCTGCCCGTGCTCCCCGGGGACCGTTCCGGCCTCGACTGGACCCCGCTGATGGACGATCCGCTCTCCGTGGTGCTGCCCGACGGCCACCGGTTGGCCGGCCGCGAGGCCCTGGACCTCGCGGAACTCGCCGACGAGCGCTGGGTGCTGGGCTGTCTGAAGACCGAGGCCTTCCTGCGCCGGTACGCGGCCGTGGCGGGCTTCGAGCTGCGGGTCGCGGGGTCCACGACCGACTACTTCTTCGCCCGCTCCCTGGTCGCGGCCGGCGTGGGTGTCTCGCTGGTGCCGTTCGTCGCGCTCGACCCGGCGCTGCCCGGTACCCGGGTGGTGCCGGTGACATCGCCCCGCCCCGCCCGGCACGTCGGGATCGCCGTGGCCCGGGGTCGCCGGCTGCCGCCGTCCGCCGGGGCGCTGGCCGGGCTGCTCGGGGAGCAGGCGGCGGGCGGCGCGGACGCGGCCCGGGGCTGACCGGCGGGTCGCGCCGGTCCGGGCCCGGTCGGGCCGCTCCACGCCGCTCCCCGCCCGTTCTGCCGCGCGTCGTCCGAGGACGGTTCAAGTCGCCCGTCCGTCGGGGGACTTACCCGCAGGTGAAGAGTTGGATCAGGCCTTCCGGAGCCGGTCCGGGCCTGGTCACACTGTTGTCATGACCCGCACTCTACGCGCGTGGAAGACGCGCGCCGCCGCCGTCACCGCGGTCGCCCTGCTGACCCTCGCCCCCGTCGTGACCGCCACCGAGGCCCGGGCCGCGGTGAGCGGCTCGGTCTGCCTCTCGGTGCTTCCGCCCGAGGCCGACGACACCCTCGACCTCATCGCGAGCGACGGCCCGTTCCCGTACTCCCAGGACGGCGTCGTCTTCCAGAACCGCGAGCGCGTCCTGCCGAGCCGGTCCACCGGCTACTACCACGAGTACACCGTCGTCACTCCGGGCTCTCCCACCCGCGGCGCCCGCCGGATCGTCACCGGTCAGGCGTACCGGGAGGACTACTACACCGGCGACCACTACGCGACCTTCCGCCTGATCGACTTCGGCTGCTGACGGCCCCGTCCCGGCCGTACTCCGACCGCCCCGGGCCCGATCCGTTCCGCCTCCGCCCCGACCACGGCCGGCCCCGACGACCCCGTCGGGGCCGGCCCCTCGCGCTCGCGGCGGCGCGGGGGCGGCGCCGGGCCCGGCGGGCGGCTCAGAAGCCGCCGTCCAGGCCGAGCCGGTCGGCGAAGAAGGCGAGCAGGTCGGCGAAGAGCGCGGTGCGGCGCGAGGCGGCCCGCGCGCCGTGGCCCGCGCCGCGCTCCAACCGGAACAGGACCGGCTGCCCGCTGGTGGACGCGGTCTGGAGGGCCGCCGTCATCTTGCGGGCGTGCGACGGGTCCACCCGGCTGTCGCCGTCGAACACGGCGAACAGGACGGCGGGGTAGTCGGTGTCCGCGTGGACGTGGTGGTACGGGGAGTAGGAGAGCAGCCGGGCGAGTTGCGCCGGATCGGCGGCGGTGCCGTACTCACCGGTCCAGCTCGGCCCGAGCCCCGAGAGTTCGTAGCGCGCCATGTCGAGCAGGGGCGCCACGCAGACCACGGCCGCGAAGCCGGCGGGCCGCTGGGTCAGGGCTGCGCCCACCAGCAGGCCGCCGTTGGAGGCGCCCCAGATGCCGAGCTGCCCGGGGGTGGTCCAGCCGTCCGTGACGAGGTGGTCGGCGGCGGCGTGGAAGTCGTCGAAGGTGTTCTGCTTGCGGTCGAGCATCCCGGCGCGGTGCCACTCCTCGCCCTCCTCCCCGCCGCCGCGCAGGTTGGCGACGGCGTAGACCCCGCCGGCCCGGACCCAGGCCAGGGCCTCCGGCGCGTAGCCGGGGGTCAGCGACTGGCCGAAGCCGCCGTAGCCGGTGAGGATCGCCGGGCGGGGGCGGTCCGGGGCGCCGCGCCGGGCGAGCAGGAACATCCGGACGGTGGTGCCGTCCCGGGAGGTGAAGGTGACCAGGCGGGTCTCGACGTCGTCGTCCGGGGCGTCACCCGGCCCGGGGGACGCGGCGCCGGGGACGGGCCAGGGCTCGACCGTGCCGGTCCGCGCGTCGTAGCACAGCACGGTCGGGGGAGTGACGAAGTCGGTGTGGACGAACCACGCCCGGTGGGCGTCGGTGGCGGCGACCCGGACCTTGCCGACCGTGCCCAGCGGGGGGACGGGCACGGTGCCGAGCGGCCGGCCGTCGGCCAGGTCGTGCAGGGTGATCTCACCGACCGCGTGCCGGGTGCGGACCACCAGGGCGACCGGCCGGGCCGGGTCGGGGCCGTCGAGGATCGCGAAGTCCTCCAGGACGGCCCGCGGGTCCTCCGGGATCAGTTCGGTCCAGCTGTCGGGGGTGGGGGCACCCGGGGTGGTGACCACGACGCGTCCCCGGGGCGCGTGCAGATCGGTGGTCAGGTAGCAGCGGCCGTCGGGGCCGGTGCCGGGCCGGATGTGCGGCTGCGACCGTGCGTCGAGACCTTCCTGGAGGGGCCGCAGCCGGGGCCGGTCCGGTCGGTCCCCGGTCAGGTCGGCGATCCAGAGGTCCCGGCGGGGGACGGCGCCGGCGGCGGCGCCGACGACCAGCCAGCGGCCGTCCGCGCTGATCCGGACGGTGTAGTGCTGGGTCTTCGCCCGGCCGGTGCCGAAGACCACCGGGTCCTGCTCGGGGTCGGTGCCGAGCAGGTGCAGCCGGACCCGGCGGTGGTACTGGCCCTCGCCCGGGTGGAGGGCGGGGTGCAGCCGGCGGACGTAGTAGAAGCCGCTGCCGTCGGGCAGCCACGCGACGGTACTGCGGCGGACCCGGTCGATCGGACCGTCCAGGGGCCGCCCGGTGTCGACGTCGAGGACGAGGAGGGCGGCGTTCTCGGTGCCGCCGGCCGCGAGCTGGTAGGAGAGCAGGCGGCCGTCCCAGGACGGCTCCCACTCCTCCAGGGTGGTGCCGCCGGTCGGGTCGACCAGGGCCGGATCGACCAGGACCCGGACGGCGCCGGACGGTTCGACCACGACGAGCTCGGGGTGTTCGGCCCCGGGGCGCGAGCGGGTCAGGAACAGCCGCGCGCCGGCCGGGCGGGGGGCGGAGCGGGCGCCGAGCCGTTCGGACAGCTCGGTGAGCCGCGCCCCGGCGCTCGCGCGGGCCCGCCAGCCGTCGGCGGCGGCGTGGTAGCGGGCGTCCTGCTTCCGGGTCCACTCCAGGACGGCCGGATCCTCGGCGTCCTCCAGCCAGCGGTAGGGGTCGGGCGGCAGGAGGGCGTCAGTCATCCGTGCTTCTCCCGGGTTCGGCGGCGGTGGCGGAGGAGGGGGTGTCGGTGGCGGGGCCGGGTACGGGGCCGGACGGGGCGGGGCCGGGCGGGGCGGCGTGCGCGACCACGGCCGGTTCCGGGGCCTTGCGGAGCTCCGCCGCCGGCTCCGGGGCAGGCGCCGGATCCGGCTCCGGCCCGGCGCCGGTGCCGAGCCGGCGGGTGACCCGCAGCGGGATCCATCCCCCCGCCGTCACCGCCGCCGTCAGGACCGCGAGCACCGCCCAGGTACCGGCGCCGCCGAGCCCCTGCAGCAGTGAGCCGGCCGCGACCGGGCCCAGCGCCGCGAGGCCGCTGAGCAGCAGACCGGTGGCGGCGCTCACCCGGCCGATCAGATGCCGGGGCGTCTGCCCGAACAGCGCCTGGCCGACCACCACGCCGGCCGCCGGGGAGAGCGTCATCAGCAGGGTCAGCAGCGCGGCGACCACGCCGGGTCGGAAGGTCAGCGTGAACACCGCGAGCACCGCCGTCCAGCCCACGCCGATGCCGAGCAGGATGGTCGGCACGCTCAGTCGTTTGACCAGCCACGGGGCGAGCAGGGAGCCGACGATCCCGCCGACGCCCGCGCAGGACAGCACCGGCCCGATCACCCAGCCGGACGCCCCGTCCGCCCGCAGTTCCAGGATGACGACCACATCGATGGCGGCCGCGACCAGATTGATCACGGCCGCGTACAGCAGGATGACGAACAGCGCGCGCTGCCGCACCAGCCAGCGCACGCCCGCCGTCAGCCCGCGGTCCTCGGCGGGGGGCTCCGCCACCGAGGGGCGTACCGTGATCCGCCGGATGAGCACGGCCGACACGGCGTAGGAGAGCGCGTCGACCACGAACGGCAGCATCCGGTCGGCCGCGAACAGGACACCGCCGAGCGCCGGCCCGGCCAGGCTGACCGCGGCCTGCAGGGCCTGGCCCATGCCCAGCGCGTCGGCCAGGTCCTCCTTGGCGACGACGTCCCGGGTGAGCACCGTGTTGGCGGGCCCGAACAGCGCGGTGGCGATCCCCTCCACCGCCGCCACCAGCAGCAGGTGGACGTAGGAGGGCGACCCCCAGAGGGCGGCCAGCGGGATGGTGGCCACCGCCGCCAGCCGCACCAGGTCGGTCGTCAGCATCACCCGGCGGCGGTTCCACCGGTCGACCAGGGTGCCCGCCGGGAGACGGAAGCCGAGCCTGGTCACCAGCGCGACGGTGGCGACCGCCCCGGCCTGCGCCGCGTTGCCGCCCAGGCTCAGCACCAGCAACGGGTAGGCGATGGTCGACATCGCCGAGCCGAGGTTCGAGGTGAGGTCGGCGAGAAAGGACCGCCGGAAGTCGCGGTTGGTGCGCAGTACGCCTGCCAGCACTGTCCCTCCCTCCCGGCTACAGTCGGCCGGTGGCGTGCAGGTGGTCGAGGATCCGCGCGTCGACGTTGTCCTGGAAGCGCGTCATGACCTCGGTGTCGGCCTGCTCGTACTCGTAGCCGCAGGTCACCCAGCGGTCGGGCACCGTGCCGGTGTCCAGGTAGCCGTGGTCCACGTGCCCGACCTCGAAGCCGGGCTTGCCGGCCGACTGCCAGCTGCTGAAGAGCGTGCCGTCGGCGTTGACCACGGCGCCCTCGCGCCCGCCGGGCGCCGAGCAGATCTGGCAGGTCGTGCGCATGCTCGGCTTGGCGAAGCGGTAGCCGCGTTCGAGTCCCTCGACGGCCCAGGCGACGAAGTGGTCCTCCACCTGCCGGGCCCGGGCGAGGTCGTTGCGGTAGCCGATCCCGGAGTCGCCGACCCAGGCGTAGGTGAACGTGCACCGGGCCGGGTCCACCTTGCCGTCGAGCTGGCCGAAGAGCTCGCCGATCCGGTCCACGTTGTGGTGCGAGACGTTCACCCGGAAGTTCCAGGACAGCCGGGTGGCCTCGGTGGCCGCCGCCACGTTGGCGACGATGGCGTCGAAGGTGCCCCCGCCGGCGTGGGTGACCCGGGTCGCGTCATGGTCCTCCCGGCTGCCGTCGAAGGTGATCTGCACGGCGCGCAGCCCGGCGGCGCTGAGCTGGACGGCCCGCCGGCCGGTCAGCAGCACGCCGTTGGTGGTCATCGCGGCGGTGCCGAGCCCCAGCGGCGCGCAGCGCTCCAGCAGCTCCAGGCAGCCGCGCGGGTTCAGCAGCGGCTCGCCGCCGAAGAGCAGCAGGTAGAGCCGCTCCAGGCCGGCCCGCGCCATCCGCTCGGCGGTGAAGTCGACGATCCGGTCGATGGTCCGGGTGTTCAGCCGGCGCAGGTTGATCCGCGGCGGGCGGTGGCCGCCCTTCGGGTCCTGGCCGGTGTTCTGGAAGCAGTAGCCGCAGCCGAGGTTGCAGGCCGTACTGGTCAGCACCGTCAGCGCGAAGGACTTCGCGGTGCGCTCCCGGTACGCGCCCGCGTCGCGCAGGAACTCGTCGATGTCCGGGCGCAGCCGGCCGTCGGCCCCGACGTGTTCCGGTTTGAGCAGCGTCCACGTCCGGTTGCCGATGAACCACCAGCCGCGGTCGCTCCTGAGCAGGCGCGGCGCGTCCACCTCGTCCAGCCGGGTGCCGATCATCGCTCTCCCTGGGTCGGCGGGCGCGGCCGCCGTCGGCGGGCCCTGACAGCGCGAGGCTAGGCAGCGGTGGTTTGCCGCCGGTATGCGACAGGTTGACGGGCAGCTTCCGGCCGCGCCCGGGGTGTTCCGGTCCGGCCCGGGTGGCTTGCGGCCCGGGTGGCTTCCGGCCCCGCCGGGGCGGAGCCGGTCCCGGCGGGGGCTCCCGGCCGGGCATACCGGACGTAAACCGAACCCCAACTGGCCGCTCCTAAGCTCCCGGAGACGACCAGAGTGCCCGACCGACGTCATGGGAGAGGGCTGATCGACGTGCCCGAGCCGACCCCCGCCGAACTGCCGGCCGACCTGCCCGCCACGTCCTCGGGCGGGGCTTGCCCGGGCGCCGCGCCGGACCGACCGGGCGACGACGACGAACCGGAGGTCGTCCTGCACTCCGCCGACGGGGACGACGGCGAAACCCCGTGGTGCATCGGCGACATGACGGCGTACTGACCGGAGGGCCCCACCGATGAGCTGCCCGTCCTGCGCCACGGAACTCCCCGCTGAGGCGCGGTTCTGCGCCCGGTGCGGCACCCCGGTCACGGCCCCGACCCCGGCGGCCGAGGAGCGCCGGGTCGTCACCGTGCTGTTCTGCGACCTCGTCGGGTCGACCGAACTGTCCGGCCGGCTCGATGTCGAGGTGCTCCGCTCGATCCTGCTGCGCTACTACGCGCTGATGGAACGCCGGATCGACGCCCACGGCGGGATCGTGGAGAAGTTCATCGGCGACGCCGTGATGGCCGTCTTCGGGCTGACCGCCACCCAGGAGGACGACGCGCGCCGGGCGTTGGAGACGGCCGTGGACATGCTGGCCGCGCTCGACGAGCTCAACACCCAGCTGGAGCGCGACCACCGGGTGCGGCTCGGGGTCCGGATCGGCGTGCACACCGGTGAGGTGGTCACCACCGCCGATCCGGCCAGGCGGCAGGCGCTGGTCTCCGGCGAGGTGGTCAATGTCGCCGCCCGGCTGGAGCAGGCGGCCGGCCCCGGCGAGATCCTGCTCAGCGCGCAGACCTGGCGGGCCTGCGGATCCGGGCTGACCGTCGCCGAGGTGGGCCCGGTCCGGTTGAAGGGGGTGGCCGGGCCGATCGAGGCCGGCCGTCTGCTCGGCCTCTCGGAGCCCGAGCGCGCGCCCCGCTCCGACGTGCCGTTCGTCGGCCGCGAGCGCTACCTGAGCGAACTCGACCTGGCCTGGCGCCGGGTGGCCGAGGAGGGGGACGTCCACGTCCTGACCCTGCTGGGCGAGGCGGGCATCGGGAAGACCCGCCTGGTGGACGAATGGCTGCGGCGCGCCGCCCCGGCCGTCGAGGCGGTCGGCGCGGGCCGCTGCCGGGCCGCCGGTACCGGCGGCTCGCTGCACGCGCTGGCCGAGTGCGTCGCCCCGCTGGCCGAGGAGGCCGGGCGGCACGCGCTCGACGGGTCGGCCACCGCCGCGGCGCTGGCGCTGCTCCGCACCGGGCTGCTGCTGGACGGCACGCCGGCCCCGTCCGAGGACGACACCTGCGCGGCGGTCGCCCATGTGCTGACCGTCCGCACCGGCGAGCACCCGATGCTGCTCGTCGTCGACGACCTCCACTGGGCGGACCAGCCGTTCCTCGCCCTGCTCGACCGGCTGCTGGAGGACCTGCGACGGCTCCCCATCCTGGTGCTCTGCCTGGCCCGGCCCGAACTGATGGACTCCTGCCCCGGCTGGGGCACCGGCCGGGCGAACTCGACCACGGTCACCGTCACCGGTCTGTCCGCCGCCGACTCCGCCGTCCTCGCGGCCCACCTGGTCGACCTCGCCCTGCACAGCGCGGCGGCGGCCACCGAGCAGATCGTCGCCCAGGCCGACGGCAACCCGCTCTACCTCGAACAGCTCGCCGCGACGGTCGAGGAGGCGGGCGGCGCCGAGGGACTGCCGCCCAACCTGCACGCGCTGCTCGCCGCCCGGATCGACCGGCTGGACGAGACCGACCGCACCATGCTGCGCCACGCCTCGGTGGTGGGGCGCGAGTTCGACGCCGAGGACCTCGAAGCCCTGGCCGGCGGTCCCGGCCCGGCGGCCGCCGGAACGACGGTGCTCCGCACCCTGACCCGGCGCGGCCTGGTGAAGCCGCTGCGCCGCCCGTTCGGCGCCGCCGCCGCCTACTGCTTCGTCAACGGGGTGACCCAGCGGGTCGCCTACGAGGGACTGACCAAGACCCGGCGCGGCGAACTCCACGAGCGCTACGCCGAGTACCTGCTGCGGGCCGGGCGCCCGGACGCGCTGGTCGGCACCCACCTGGAGCAGGCCTACCGGTACCGCAGCGCGGTCGGCCGCCGCACCGAGCACGACCCGTTGCTGCGCCGGCGGGCCCTGCGCCACCTGGCCCGGGCCGGGGCCGGCGCGGTCGGCCGGGTGGACCTGCCCTGGGCGCTGGCCCTCCTGCAGCGGGCCGCCGACCTCGCCGACCCGGCCGACCAGGGACGGCCCGAGGTGCTGCAGCGGCTGGGCGAGGTGCTGCTGGCGCTCGGCCGCTCCGGCGAGGCGCGGGACGTGCTGGTCCGCGCCGTCGCCGAGGCCGACCGGCACGGGGCGGCCGGGACGGCCGCCCACGCCCGGCTGCACCTCGCCGCGTGCGAGCACGACGACGCCGCACTGGAACGGGCGGCCGTCGACGGCCTGACGGTCTTCCGCGCCTGCGGCGACGAACTCGGGCTGGCCCGCAGTCGCCTGGTGCTCGCCGGGTCCTGCCAGCGCCGGGGGCGGCACGGCGAGGCGGTCGAGGCACTCGGCCACGCCCTGACCCACTCGCTGGCCGCGGCGGCCGACCGGGAGCTCGCCAACACCCTGGGCGCGACGGGGCTCTCGCTCTGGCACGGCCCGGAGCCGGCGCCGTCCGCCGCCGCCCGGTGCGAGGAGCTCCTGGCCACGCACGGTGCCGACCGGCTGGCGGTGCAGGTCACGTTGGGGTTCCCGCTCACCGTGCTGCACGCCCTCCAGGGCCGCACCGACCGGGCGGCCGCCTGCCTGGCCGGCGTGCGGCGCGCGATGGCGGCGCTCGCCTACGGCGAGGGCGCGGTCTTCGGGCCGCTGCTCGACGGGACGCTCGCCGCGCTGGCGGACCGGCCGGAGCAGGCCCAGGCGGCCCTGCGCGAGGCGCTGGAGGCGGCCCGGGCGCTGAGCGCCGGCGGACTGGTCCGCACCACCGCGCTCGAACTGGCCCGGGCCCATCTGGCGGTGGGGCAGTGGCGGCAGGCCGCCGATCTGGTGGAGGACCTGACCGTCGCCGACGGCCATCCGGTGGTGCGGGCCAACCGCTACGGCGTCCAGGCCAGGATCCGGGCGCTCGACGGCGATCCCGGGCAGGCCCTCGCGCTGGCCCGCCGGGCCGTCCTGCTGACCCACCGCACCGACTCCCCGGCCGACCAGGCGACGGCCTGCCTCGACCTGGCCCACACCGGCGCCCTGCTCGGGCGGCCGGTCCAGGCCCGGGCGGCGCTGCGGGCCGCGCGGCGCCGCTTCGACGCCAAGGGGCACCTCGTCGGAGCGGCCCGGTGCCGGCTGCTGACGGAGGAGCTGGGTCCGACGGAGGAGCCGGGGCCGACGGCCGGCCCAGCGGGGGAGCGGGGCGGGCGATGACCACCACGCCACCCGTCACCCGGTCCACGCCACCCGTCACCCGGACCGCCGCCGCGACCGGGGCCCGGCCCGCCGCGCTGACCTGGAACCTGCTCGACCGCCGCCCCGCCGACATCCGTGTCGCCGGCTCCGAGACGGCGCCCGTCACCCCCGAGTGGGCCTACGGCGGTTCCGACGGTGCCGGAGTCCGGGTCTGCGTCGTCGACAGCGGCGTCGAGGCGGGCCACCCGATGGTGGGCGAGCTGGCCGGCTCGCACGCCGTCGTCGGCCGGGACGGCGGCCTGACGGTGGAGGAGGTCGCACCGGCGGACACCTGCGGTCACGGCACGGCCTGCGCCAGCATCGTCCGGCGGGTGGCCCCCGGGTGCGAGCTGCACAGCGTACGGATCCTCGGCGAGAACGGCGGCGGCACGGGCGCCGCCCTGCTCACCGGGCTGAGCTGGGCCATCGAGCAGCGGTTCGACGTGATCAACCTGAGCCTGTCGACCTCGCGCCCGCAGTTCAGCCAGGTGCTGCGGGAGATGGTCGACGACGCCTACTTCAACCGCTCGGTGATCGTCGCCTCGGCGCACAACTCCCGGATCGAGAGCTTCCCCTGGCGGTTCTCCTCGGTGGTCTCGGTCGGCAGCCACGCCGAGGACGACTCGGACCTCGTGCTCTACAACCCGGATCCGCCGGTGGAGTTCTTCGCCCGGGGGCAGGCGGTGCGGGTGGCCGGACCGAACGGCGGCACGACCCGCAACACCGGCAACAGCTTCGCGGCGCCCCACGTCACCGGACTGAGCGCGCTCATCCTCGGCAAGCACCCTCGTCTGACGACCTTCGAGCTGAAGACGATCCTCTACCTGACGGCAGCCAACGTGCGGGGAGTGTGAGATCCATGGACCAGCCGGCGGACTCCACGGCGATGATCGCGGCGATCTCGGGCGCCCTGGCCGATCCCGGCCCGGACGACCGGGAGTTGCTGAACTCCATCGTGCGGGTGGCGCGGGAGATCTTCGGCGCCGCCGCGAGCTCGATCTTCCTCTTCGACCGGGAGCAGGACCAGCTGGTGTTCGAGGCCGTCTCCGGGGAGGGCGAGGAGTTCCTCGTCGGCACCCGGTTCCCGGCGCACCGGGGGATCGCGGGCTGGGTGGCCGACACCGGTGAACCGATGACGGTGGACGACCTGCGGGGCAGCGCGATCTTCGCGCAGGACCTGGCGGAGCGGACCCGCTACGTGCCGGACGCGATCATGGCGGCCCCGGTCGTCCACCGGGACGAGATCCTGGGTGTCATCCAGGTGCTCGACCCGCACCCGCGGTCCCGCTCCAGCCTGGCCGACCTGGACCTGCTGGTGGCCTTCGCCGGTCAGGCCGGGCTCGCCCTGCACGGCCTGGTCCGCAACCGGGCGGCCCGCAGCGCGCTGGCCCTCGGCGGCGCGGAGTTCGAGCGGCTGGCCGGCATCGTCCGGGTCCTCGGCGAGCTGGCGCCCGAGCAGCGGGCCAGCGGGCTGCGGCTGGTGGAATCCCTGCACGAGGTGCTCAGCGCGATGGCGCGCTGAGCGGGGGAGGGCCGGTTCCGCGGGGCCGGCGCGCACCCGGGCGGCGCGCCCCGGCCGTCGCGCGCGTCGGTCGGCACGTCGGCCCCCGACCGCCGCCCGCCCCCCGGCGCGTCAGCAGCCGCCCGGCAGCGGGCTGCGGTGCAGGGCGGCGGCGAACCGGTGGGCCAGCCTCGGCATGCGGTAGTGGACGGCGTGGGCCCGCACCTCGTCGCCCTCGGCCACGGTGACCAGATGGGCCTCGATGAGCTCCTCCACGATCCGCTCCGCCGGCTCCGCCAGCCCGTCCAGCGCCGCCAGCAGGACCGCCTGGTCGAAGGCCGGCCCCGGCAGGGTGCCGAGTGCGCCGAGCGCGGCCTGCTGCTGCGGGGCGAGCCCCCGGTGGAACCTGCGGTAGCCGTCCTGCACGGAGGATCCCCCCACGGACAGTTCGTGGGGGCAGGCGGGCAGTCGGCCCAGCCGCTCGGCGTACTCGGGCAGTGAGAGGTGGCGCAGCGCGGTGAGCTTGGCGGCCAGCGCGCGGACGACCAAGGGGGAGAGTCCGTACACTTCTCGAAGCCGGCACAGCGTGCGGTCCGCGTCGACGAGCCGCTGCTCGCCGAGCACCCGGGCCAGCAGTTCGCGGGCCTCGCCGGGGGTGAACTCGTCGAGTTCGACGCGGTGGACGCACTCCAGACCGCTGAGCCGGTGCGCCGAGGTGACCAGGGTGCGGCTCGGCCCGCGGCCCGGCAGCAGCCGGCGCACCTGGGACTCGCAGGTCGCGCCGTCGAGCACGAGGAGGACCTGCCGGTCGGCGATCCAGGACCGCCACAGCGCCAGCGCCGCGGTCTCCTCCCGGGGCGGGGTGACGTCGAGGCCGGTGCTCCGCAGCAGCTCGGTCAGCACCTCGTGCCAGTCGCGCGGGGTTCCGTCGGGGTGTCCCAGCGGGACGAAGACCTGACCGTCCGCGAAGCGGTCGGCGAGCCGGTGGCCGACGTGGACGGCCAGCGCCGTGGTGCCGACCCCCGGCGGGCCGGAGACCGCCGCGACATCGGTACATCGGACCCCGTCGGTGAGGACCGCGACGGCCGCCTCGACCTCCTCCCGGCGCCCGACGAAGTCCGCCAGATCACGGGGGAGTTGGGAGGGCCTGGCGTGCTCGTGCCGGCGATCGCGGCCCGGCCGGGCCGACCGCTCGCCGGCCAGGATCGCCCGGTAGGTCTGCCGCAGGACGGGGCTGGGGTCGAGACCGAGCTCGCGGGCGATGAACTGCCGGTGGTTCTCGAAGCAGGCGAGTGCCTGGCGCCGGCCGCCGACCTGGTCGAGCGCGGTCATGTGCAGCACGATGAGCCGCTCGCGGAAGGGGTGCCGGGCGGCCAGGTCGGCCAGCCGGTCGATCAGTCCGAGCGCCCGGCCGGACTCGACCTCCAGCTCGGCCCAGTCCTCGTACACGGCCAGGAACCGGTCGGCGAGCCGCTCGGACTCGCGGGCGGCGAACGGGCTGCCGAGCAGGTCGACCAGCGGCTGGTCCTGCCAGAGCCGCACCGCCTCCCCGAACAGCGCCGACGCGCCGGCCGGATTGCCCTCCCGCTGCGCCTGGCGCCCGGCCGTCGCGAGCCCGTCGAACCGCAGCAGGTCCGACTCCTCGGGCGTGACCGTCAGGGTGTAGCCGTACGGCACGTGGCTGATCCGGTCGCGCAGGACCTTGCGCAGGGCGGAGACGTACACCTGCAGGTTCTTGCGCGCCGTCCGGGGCTGGTCGCCGTCCCAGAGCGCGTCGATGAGCTGGTCGACCGACAGCACGGTGTTCGCCCGGCTGAGCAGCGCGGCCAGGAGTAATCGCTGTTTGTACGGGCCGAGTTCGAGCAGGGTGTCGCCGGACCGTACCCGCAGTGGTCCGAGCATCGTGAAACGCAGCGGTCTTGTCGCGCCGGTGTCGCCGGTCATATGGCCCCTCCCCCAGAGTGCGCCACGCCATGGGCACAGCTCGGGCCGGCCCGATCGGGGCCGGTCGCCTTCGTCTGTACTCCGACGGTAGCTTCGCCGAGAAGGGGATGTCTGGCAAGGACGTGGTGACCGATTGGTGAACAGCGGTGCCGGGGAGCCGGAAGGGGCGGGACAAGCTGCCAGGAAGCCGCGCACATACCGGAGTTCAACCGGTGGCTCCTAGCGTCGCAGCGTGACGTCGGCCGACGTCCGAGCGCGAGCGAGAGGAGATCCGAATGTCCGACGAGGTGCAGGCCCACAGCGTGGGCGGCGACGACGAGGACCTGGCGGGCTGCGGGATCCAGTTCAACGCCAGCGTGGACGAAGAGGTGCAGGCCCACAGCGTGGGCGACGAGGACGAGGACCTGGCGGGCTGCGGGATCCAGTTCAACGCCAGCGCCGCCGACGGCCCCGCCAGCGTGTAGCCCGACGCTTCGTCATCGGCCGACTCGCCGCCGGACCGGACGCCCCCGGCGGGACGAGGCCGGACCGGCCTGCGCGGCCGCGACCACGCAGGCCGGTCGTCGTCCTCCCGCCCGGCACCCGATCATCCTGTGAGGCCTTCGTGGACAGTCTGCTCCGGCTCGTGGACGACCTCCCGACGCTCGAAACCGCTTGGGAGCGGGAGCCCTTCGTCAGTACCGGCCTGGGCGACTTCGGTGACGTGTTCTCCCTGGAGACCGCCGAGCGACTGATCCACAGCAGCCTGCCGACGACCGCGGTGCGGCTGTTCCGCGACGGCGAACTGATCCCGGCCGAGCGCGTCCTGCGCAACCGGGGGAGCAACCCGAGGAGCCGCGAGAAGTTCGCCGACGGCACCAGGATCGCCGACCTGGTGGCCGACGGCGCGACGCTGACCCTGGAGGAACTCCAGAACCACAGCCCGGAGGTGGCGCGCTTCGCGGCCGAGGTGGCCCGCGAGACCGGCTACGAGGCCGACTGCACCGCCTTCCTGACGCCGCCCCGGGCCCGCGGCGCGGCCCCGCACTTCGACCTGGTGGGGATCTTCCTGCGGCAGCTGCACGGCTCCAAGCGCTGGCGGGTGAGTGCCCCCGTGTGCCGGCTGCCGAGCCGCGCCCGCGCGGTGGACCCGGCGGAGGTCGGCGAGCCGGTGCTCGACGTCGTCCTCAAGGAGGGCGAGTGCCTCTACCTTCCGCGCGGCTTCGTGCACGTCGGCGACACCACGGACGAGCCCTCCCTGCACCTGTCGATCGGGCTGCGCGGAGTCACCTGGGAGCGGGTGCTGCGCAGCCTGCTGGCCGGGGCGGCGGAGCGGTTCGAGCCGCTGCGCGAAGTCCTGCCGCCGGCCTTCTCGGACCTCGACCCGGCCGCCCTCTACCGCGAGCGCGTGGAGCTGCTGGTGCGGCACCTGGCGGACGTCGAGTGGTCCCGGGTCTCGCTGGACCGGCTCCGGGCCGAGCAGCCCTCGGCGGCGCCGCCGCCGGGCAGCCTGGCGGCCGCGCTGCGCCGGCCCGCCGCCGGGGGCCTCCCGGCGCCGGCCGCGGACCCGGCGCCGGCCCCGCGGCCGGACCCGGCGCGGGACTGCCGGCCCGGTCG
>NZ_JBHYYB010000125.1:0-22950 GCF_042752535.1 Kitasatospora sp. NPDC059327
CCACACGTACTATGTGCTCGCGGGAACTGTACCGATCCTCGTACACAACTGCGATCCGGCGACGGCAGAGCACGACATTCAAAAGGCCATCCAGGATGCTTTCCCCAACCGGAACGTCAGGCAGGGACTAAAGGTCCATCGCCCAGATGGATCGGAACTCACTGATCACGATGTCTATGACGACGACTTCGTCTGCGAGATCACTTGCGGGAAGGGCGCGGGCAAGGTCGGACAAGTGGAAGAACGACTGCTTCCCAGCCTGAAGGATGGTCAGCGCCTAGCCGTCTACGGGCCGAATCTGCGCCCGGGGCCGGCGGCGAGAATTACCGAGCTTGGAGTGCCAGTGTTTCGAAATATGGATGATCTGCTGGAGTGGATTGGTCCGGGTAGAGGCTAATGGAGACAATCGCCCTGGTCTTCCCTGACGCGTCCGTGACCTTGGAGTCGCTGGCTGCGGCCTTGGCTAATTGCGGTGACGTAGCACTTAACGACAAGGTCATCACGGTCCGATTCGATGCATCTCGGGTGTATATCGTCGCGGACGTCATGTCGCACCTCGAAGACATCTTCGAAGAATGGCCCGGGCATCTTGTTCCTAGTGGCCCGGTGGTGATTTTCAGTCTGGACTATCGAAATAAAGAGGATGCGGTAGAGGTAATTTCAGCTCTGGCGCAGCTATTCCCAGTCATCATTGACAGCAACTTTGGATACGTGGGCCCCGGCCTGGGGTTTACTGTTAAAATGCTCGATCATCGCAAGTAGTCTCGATGTGCGAAAGCTGAACATAGGGATGGCTTCCGCCTTATCTATACGGCTTTCGCAATTACCTCGGAGGGCTCAGCGGACTAGTTTCCGCTGGGCCCTCCGAGGCGTCTGACGGCAGTCGTTGACGGCAACGTCAGTGGACTGGTGCTGCGCAAAGCGGCGGGTCGTCGCTGTCGTCGGGGTTGGTGGAGGTCTCGGAGGACTTGCTGAGAGTGCGGCTGAGGAGGTCGATGGCGTCGCGCTGGAGGCGGAGTCTGACGTGGGTGTAGACGGTCGCGGTGACGCCGATGTGGGCGTGACCCAACAGCTCCTTGATGACCACGAGTTCGACGCCCTGGTCCAGGAGGAGGGTGGCGGTGGTGTGTCGGAGGTCGTGGAAGCGGATCCGGCGGAGGCCGGCTTGGTGGAGCAGTGTGGCGAAGCGTCGGTTGAGGGTGCTGGGTTCGACCGGGAGCATGGTGCTGGGCGCGGTGAAGACGTAACCGCGAGGGTTCCAACGCAGTCCTGCCGCCTCCTGCTCGGCCTGCTGGCCGACCCGGTGCGCGTGCAGGGCCTGGACGCAGGCGGCGGGCAGGGCGATGCGGCGCTCGGAGGCTTTGGTCTTGGTGGGGAACAGCACGAGCCCGTTGTCGCTGGTGCGTTGGAGTGAGCGTCGGATCACGGCCGTGCCGGCGTTGAGGTCGACGTCCTCCCAGGTGAGCCCCAGCAGTTCGCCCCGCCGCAACCCGGTGTGGAGGGCGAGGTGCACCACAGGGTGGAGTGGGTGGTCGCGGGTGGTGTCGAGCAGTTGGCGGGCCTCTTCTGCGGTCAGGGGTTCGAACCGTCGCGGCCGGGGTGTGCCGAGCCTGACGTTGCGGGCGACGTTGCGGGGGATCTCCTCTTCCTGGACGGCGTGTTCCAGGGCGGTCTTGATCACGGTGTGGATGTAGGTGAGGGTGAGCGCACTCAACACCCGCCGGCAGCAGTCACCCACGGCACAGCAGCGCTGCTTGGTCCGTGTTCGCTGGTGGTCGGTGCGGCGGGCGCAGCACTGGCAGCGGGTGCGTAGGCCGTCGAGCCAGGTGCGGATGTCCCGGGCGGTGAGTTTGGAGAGCTTCTTGGTACCGAGGCCGGGGATGATGTACAGGCGGGCGACGGCGGCGTAGCGGGTGTGGGTGGTTTCGCGCACGCGGTGCACCGCGACGGTCTCAAGCCAGTAGGTGATCCAGTTGCCGACGGTGCCTTGCGCGTGGACGACCGGGGTGCCGCGGTTGCTGGCGGCCTTGGCGTCGGTGAGCTTGTCCATCGCCTGCTGGCGGGTCTTCCCGTAGACGTGGAGGCGCTGTCGGTTGCCACTGGCGGCCAGCACGTAGGCGGCGGCTTCCCAGCGTCCGTCCTTGCGTTGGAAGACGGTTCCTTCGCCGTTGGCGCGGTTCTTCTTCTGGGCTGCCATCAGGCGGCTTCCTCCAGTCGGGAGGCCACGAACGAGCGGTACGAGCCGTACGGGATGCGGCGGGAGCGGCCGATGGTGATCGAGCGCAGCCGGTTGGTGCGGATCAGGTCGTAGACCGCCGAGCGGCCGAGCCGCAGCCGGGCCATGACCTCGGGAACGGTCATCAGGTCGTCGTCGGACACGGCTCGCCTCCTGCTCGTTCGAGGGCCTGGTCGAGGGCGGTGCGCCAGCGGACGCGTTCGGCGACGGCGCGCAGCAGCCGGGTGGCGAGGGGCGACATGTCGGGGTCGCCAGGTCGCACCGGCTCCCAGACGTAGCGATTGGGGTCAACCCGGCCGGCGGTGTCACCGAGGACTTCCAGGACCCAGGCCCGGCGTTCGGTGCGGTGGTCGGTGAGGGTCTTGCCGGACCATTTGCGGGAGACGAGGACCCGCCGGCCGCCGTAGCCGAGGTGTTCGCGTTTGTGGGCGCGGGAGCGGCAGGCGCCGGGGCGGAGGGCGGGGTGGGCGTTCTTGGGCTGGATGCCGTGGAGAAGCCAGTTGGCGCAGGTGGGTGAGCAGGGTTCGTGGCGGAGTTCGGCGGTAAGGCGGTCGACGTGGTCGCTCTCCGTGGTGCCGGTCGGGGTGTGGCACTCGGCGACGGACTTGGTGAGGTACTTGGTCAGGTAGCGGACGCAGCGGGCGGCCTGCGGTGAGCCGACGAGGACGCCTTGGGCGTCGAGCTGGGGGCCGAAGCGGAGCACGTGCGCGGGCTGGGCTTCGGGTTCGTCGTCGAGTTGGTCGAGGGCGTCGTCCCAGGTGGGCAGCGGCTCTCGGGTGGTCGGATCGAGGAAGGCGCCGTGTTCGGGTGACCAGTGCGGCGGCGCGTCGGGAGCGTGGACCGGGTGGTCGGCGGGCGGCCACCAGACCTGGTGGTAGGTGGCGGCGACGACCTGGCGCAGTTCGGCGCGGGAGACGGTGCCCCGCAGGGCGAGGTGCAGGTGCGGGGCGAGGCGGCGTTGGGGTTCGACGACGGCGAAGTACTGGACGTCGTGGCCGACGAAGCGGCGGAGGTTCTGGACGAACCGGTCGATGAGCTTGGGGAAGTGGAGGGCGTCGCGTGCGGCCCGGCGGTAGTCGTAGGTGGTCGGGTCGACGGGGGTGCCGTCGGCGCGGACGCGTCCGTACGAGGGCAGGGTGAGGGTCAGGAACAGCGAGGGGCGGAAGGTCCGGCCGTCAGGGGTGGTGTACGCCTTGCCGAGGGTGCGGTTCTCGACCGGGCGGCGGGGCAGGTCGCTGCTGTCCTGCCGGCGTCGGGTGGAGCGGACCCGGCGGGCGGCCGGGGCGGGGGCGAGGGAGCCGCGGACACCGGTCTCGGCGAGTTCGGTGTCGATCTCGACCAGCAGCGAGGCGAGTTCGTCGGCCTCCGCCCCGGTGGCCGCGGTGTGGGCCTTGGTCAGGTCGGCCCGCAGTTCGCTGAGGTACCGCTGCGCGGCGGTGGCGGCATCGGGTTCGAGGACGGGCTCCTCGGTGAGGTGCCAGCCCTCGCGGCACTGGGCGGCGCGCAGGCGGCGCTTGCGTTCGGCGCAGCTGGGGCACAGGCTCGCGCGGGTGGCGCCGCACGGGATGTCGACGAGCTCGGTGTGGCCGGTGGCGGTGTCGGTGCGGCGCAGGGCCACCGGCCGGACGCAGACGCCGTGTTCCTCGGCGACCTGGCGGAGCACGGAACGGGCCAGGGGCATCCGGGCCCGTTCCGTGCGGGTGGTTCCGGTCATCAGCGGTCTTCCGAGTAGCAGAAGACGTAGAGGGTCTCCATCAGGCGGACCAGGTCGTGGCCGGTGGTGATGGGCGGGAAGCCGGCGTCCTCGATCCGGCGGGCGATGTCGAAGAGCAGGCCGCGGGTGAAGCGCGGGTCCTGGCCGTTCGCCGGCGTGGGGACGGGGTAGTTGGCGGCGGTGGGCAGGCGACGGTTGGACATGGCGGTACCTCCGGTCAGGGGTGGATGGTGGCGAGGGTCTTGGTGAGCCAGGCGAGCAGGTGCTTGATCAGGGAGGCGGCGCCGGTCTCGGCGAGGAGGAAGCCGAAGACGCCGCAGAGGATCAGGTGCGTGGCCTTCAGGGCCTGGTGCCGGAGGAGGACGGCGATCAGGGCGCCGAGGAACAGGACGAGCGAGCCGGTGACGATCACGGCTGTGCAACTCCTTCCGAGGACGTGTCCACGTTGCTGTCCAGGGGGCTAGACACCCCATAGACGGACTGGTTGTCGTACCGGGCGACCAGGGCCTCGATCTCGGCGTCGGAGACGTAGGCCGCCCGCACGCGGACCGGGGTCGGGCTGCCCTCGTTGCGGACGTAGCCGACGCCCGCGCCGGTCGTGGGGTCGGGCGAGATCAGGTCCGCGTACGCGCCCCGGTCGCGGGCGCCGCTGCCGAGGACCATGTCCACCTGCGCGGCTTCGTCCATGCGCAGGGCGATCCGGTCGGGGAACAGGTTGCGGAGGTTCATGACTTCCTTGCGGGGGTCCTGGAGAGCCCCGACGAGGCAGAAGCCGACCGAGCGGCCCTGGCTGGTCAGGGTGGCGATCGCCGCCTCGGCACGGCGCCGGAGGTCCCGGTCGGGTTGGTAGGCGGTGAGGAAGGCGAGTTCGTCGACCATGACGACGACGAACGGCGAAGCCGCGCTGGGGACATGGGCCCGGAGGCGGCCGGCGAAGGCCAGGGCGCGTTCCTGCATCCGGTCGACGGCCGCTTCGAGCAGCTCGACCATGACCTCGGGGTCGCTGGCGTACCTGGTGAACAGGCTTGCACCGAAGGATAGTTCCATGCGCTTCGGGTCCAGCGCCCAGATCTCCACCAGGCCGGCGGACGCTCCGGGCAGCAGTTCCCGGACCACGCCCCACAGGACGGATCCCTTTCCGGAGCCGGTGACCCCGGCGACCAGGACATGGGTGCCGTGCAATCGCAAGTGCCAGGGATCGCCGTCCTCCTGAGCGCCGATCCTCACCGACCGCCACGGGACTTGGCCGAGCGGTTCGGTCGCAGCTCCACCTCCGCCGCCACGTCCGCCAGGTGCCGCCGTGCTCGGCGGACCAGCCTCAGGGCTGCCACCAGTGTCCGGAAGCCCAGGTGCCGAAGCCGCCCAGGCGGACGCGGCGGCCTTCCGCGTTCCGACCGCCACGCGGCGAAGGCGAAACCGGCACCTCCCGGCCAGCGCCCGGATCCGACCGAACCACCCCCTGACCCGACTGCGGAGCGTTCGCCGCACCGGCTTGGGAATGCGGCCGGAAGCCGTGAACGGCTTGGCGAGCGGGTCGAAGGTCCACGCCCGCAGGACCACGGCCCCGCGACGGAGGCTGGTCACTTCCACCCGGTGGACGCGCCAGGCGTGCGCGATCCCGTGCGCGTGCTGGGCTACCTGTTCGGGGACCTGGCCCGGCAGCAACCCGATCAGGACGTCCAGGCCACCGGGGTGCTTGCGCATCCGTGCGATGCGCGGCCACACGTACTCGTACGGGGCGTCGAAGCGGGGCAGCGGTGCCTGCTGCCACAGCCCCAGGGAGTAGCTCAACTCCGGCCAGCCGCGCCGGATCCGCGAGCGCAAGGACTTCGCCCGGTACACCAGCCGGCCGACCGGACCGGCGACGAGGACCGCGATCACCACCAACCCGGCGGTCGGGCCGAGGTGGACCACGACCCACGAGTAGCCGATCAAGGCGGCCAGCAGGGCCAGGAGCACGGACTTGAGGGTGCTGCTCAACTTGAACATGTCTGTGTTTCACCTCAGTTCACACCGTGAGGGGGGTGGGTGGCGCCGTCCGGCGCGCGAGTCGACGTGCAGCCGCGCGCCAGGACGGGCGAAGCCGGGGTCAGGCCGCGGACTTCGCGGAGGAGCGGGCCGGGGCGGGCGCCCTGACGCCGGTGGCCTTGAACGAGTAGGCGACCCGGCCGCTGTTGTTGACGTAGGCCGTCACGGTCAGGCCGTCGAACTCGACCGGCCGGAAGGGCAGGCCCGGAGCCGCGTCCGGCAGCACCGGAAGGACCGGGGCCACGACCTTGACGCGGGCGGAGGTGTCGCGCGCCTCCGGGTCCGGGTCGACCACCGAGACGACCCAGAGCGGGTGCCCGGTCGACTTGTCGCGCGCCTGCACCTTCGTGCCGCTCTTGCTCGCCTCGAAGTCGGCGACCGGCTCGACCGAGACGGCGAACGCGCCGGCGGGGAAGACGTCCTCGAAACGGACGGGGATCGCACCACGGATGGCCATCAGGATCTCTCCTGTCTACCCCCCTGGACAGTCGGAGGCCGACCGCCCCGAGATTGCCGTCTAGGGGGGTAGGCAACAAGGTAGAGCGTCGTCCGCTCGACTGTCTAGGGGGATATACAAAGATCTTGACTGGCCGTCAGGTCCACTCGGCCCTGTCGTCCCGGATCAGGCCTGAACGGGCGGGATGTCGATCTCGTACGAGAGTCGGAATCGGTCGGCAGCAAGCACGATGTCCGCCGTCTCGACCGCCAACTCGCCCGCCCAGTGGGTGCGTTCTATTGCGAGCACGGTCGAGCCCAGCGGGATGCCGAGCGGCTCCGCCTCGATCTCAAGGACCGGCCTGGCGGACACGTCCTCGGTCACCCGCGTGACCGCGATGTCGATGGCGGACATCCGCGCCACCACGCCGGAGCCGGCCAGCGGACCGTTCTCGGGCAATACGACGGCCGTCCCTCCGGTGACCGCCATCGGCTCCCAGCTGATCGACAGTTGGGTCGGTTCGCCGTCGGCGCGGAAGACGTACTGGCTCTGCATCACCGGATCGCCCTCCGGGATGCCGAGCCGGAGAGCCAGAGCGGCGGTCGCGTACGTCTTCTGGGAGTCGCACGACCACGACGGCTCGACCCCGCGGGCGCGGCTCTCTGCGGCGAACGGGCTGCCGGCCGCGTGGTAGCGCCCGCGTGCCATCCGCGCCGGTACCGGCCGGACGCGCACATAGGTCCCCGAGCCCGGGCGCCCCTCGACCAACCCCTCAGCGGTCAGTACCCGGAGGGCCTGCCTGACCGGTTGCTCCGAGACCCCGTGGTCACGGCACAGGTCCGCGATGCTCGGCATCCGCGAGCCCGGCGCCCGTTCGCCCGAAACGATCTCGGCGCGCAAGGCATCCGCCAGTCGCAGATACGCCGGTCGTCCCAACTCTCGCACGAGCGCCCCTATCTCACGTTTTCTCACATCAGCTTGACAAGCTCGGACCCGAGCTTTCAAGCTCGAATCCGAGCTTCACGCAAAGTATCCGACTGATCGCGCCACAGAGAAGCAGAGGGGCACCCCCATGCCATGGATCGCTCGCTTCCCCGGAGTCCCCGAGTCCGCAGGTGCGGCCCGCAACCTGGTCCGCGAGGCCCTCGATGGACACCCCCGGGTCGCGGACGCCGAACTGATCGTCTCCGAGCTCGTGACCAACTCCGTTCTCCACAGCAGGTCCGGCCGCCCGGGCGGCTCGGTGTGGGTGGAGATCCGGCGCTCGTCCGGCACGGTCTTGATCGACGTCGCCGACGAGGGAGGTCAGGGTGGAGTTCCCGGCCTCCGGGCCCCCGACGAGGCCGCCGATTTCGGCCGCGGTCTCACCCTGGTCGACGCCCTGGCCGACTCGTGGGGCGCGCACAACGACGGCGATGACTACCGCTCCGTGTGGGCGCAGCTAACATCCACCGCAGAAGAACAAGCCAGTACCACCAACGATTCGCCCGTTCCACAGGGCGTATAGCCCCCTATACAACGACGGCCAAAGCTGCCGCCAGGAGACCCCGCGATGCCCCACGACACACAGCGAACCGGCCGACACCTGCGTTTGCTGATCCTGTCTATCCCCCTAGACTCTGCGTTGACTGGGGCAGACACCGGAGGGGACATGGCGGGAGAAACGCAGCGGATCGCCGCCATCAAGAACCCGTTCGAGCTGCTACGTGCAGCCACCGTGCGGCTTGCCGAGGCGCAGCAGGAGGTCACCGAGCTGTCGCGGCTGCGTCAGCGGGTGATCTCCGAGCTGCACGAACAGGGCATGTCCTACGCCCAGATCGCCGCCGAGGCCGGACTCACCCGGGGGCGGATCCACCAGCTCAAGCACTCGGCACCCGCGCCCGAAGGGGCGTTCCTGGGAAACGCGCGACTGATCATCGCGACGCCGCTCAAGCAGGAGGCCGGCAATGCCAGGCCGGTCCTGGCCGCCGAGGACTTCGCAGCCGCCCAACGGCTCGGCGACCTCGCCCGCTCCTACAAGCTCGAACCGAGCTTCGAGCACGTGCCGATCGGAGGCGAGATCGACCTCAACCGCGAGGACATGATCGTCATCTGCGGCCCCCGGCTCTCCAGCCACGTCGCCGGGGTGCTCGCCCAGGACCCGTCGATCTGCTTCGAACGCGCCCCCGACGGACCGTGGACCCTGCGCGACCGCGAGGCCGGCGTCGCCTACCGCTCCGGCATGGACTCCGAACCCGCCCTCAACTCCGATGTGGCGTACCTCGGCCGACTCCCGCGGCCCGACGGCCAGGGCCTGGTCATGGTCCTCACCGGGATCCACCCGCAGGGCACGCTCGGCGTCGTCCACCTGATCGTCAACGACCTCGCCGACCTCTACCAGCAGGCCGGCACCGGCCGGTTCTCCGTCCTGCTGAACGTCGACTACAACCCCCAGGACAACGAGCCCGTGCGCGTCCGCCTACTGTCGCCGTTCTACCGGCACGAGGCAGACTGACCGGGTGCATCTGGAGATCGCCACCGAACCCGCCCGCCAGGACCGCCCCAACGAGGACTTCGTCGCGGCCAGCCCGAGCGCCGTCGTCCTGCTCGACGGCGCCGGCACCCCGCCCGGATCCGACTGCGGCTGCTCCCACGGCGTGGCGTGGTTCGTCACCCGGCTCGGCGTCAACCTGCTCGCCGGCGTGACCAACCAGCCCGACCGCGCCCTGACCGACTGCCTCGCGGACGCCATCACCACCACCGCCGCACTGCACGCCGAGTGCGACCTCACCCACCCCGGCACCCCGTCGGCCACCGTCATCGCGGTCCGCCTCACCGACCAGGACCTCGAATACCTGGTCCTCGCCGACTCCACCCTGATCGTCGAACACGCCGACCCCGCCACCGGACCCGTCGCCATCACCGACGACCGCGAGGCCCTGGTCGGCGCAACCCTCCGCGGCTCCATGGACGCCGTCCCCACCGGCACTGCCGAACACGGCGACGCCCTCCGCCGCTACGTCGAGGCCATGCGCGCCCACCGCAACCAGCCCGACGGCTTCTGGGTCGCCGCCGCCGACCCCACCACCGCCCACGCCGCACTCACCGGCACCGTCCCGCGCACCGAGGTCACCGGCTTCACCATGGTCAGCGACGGCGCCTCCCGCCTGGTCGACCGCTTCCGCCTCGCCGACTGGCCCGAGGCCCTCAAGCTCATCCACGACCAGGGCCCGGCCGCCCTCATCCGCGCAGTCCGCACTGCCGAACTCGCCGACGCCGACGGCAAACGCTGGCCCCGCGGCAAGGCCCACGACGACACCGCCGTCGCCACCGTCACGCTGTAGCCCGCGAGCCCCGAAGCCATGCCGAAGTCACTGCCGAAGTCCGCTCTAGAAGGTCAAGGGCGCGCGCCTTGCGCGCGCCGCTGCCCCGCCCCGGGCGGCCGACGCCGGGCGTGCGGGCTGGCGCCCGGTCCCGGCGCGACCGCCCGAACGGGGCAGCAGGTGGCTGGGGCCGGCGGCTCCGCGGTTTTACCCACCTCCCCGGCCAGGGACCCGCGTCGAGCAAGACCGGGGGGGCCACTCGGCCACACTGCGGTCAGGCCCAAAAGCCCTGACCGAGCCGCAGAAGCTTACGGCCCCCCGATCATGCCCGACCCCAGACCGGACAGGACACCGGCCAAAACCGCTCCACCGCCGACGGTCGCACCTGACGGCCCGTCGTGGTGTAGACCACTGACAGCAACGCTGACGGCAACAAGCCCGCACAACAACGCACTTCCACGCACCTCCGCACACGGGTAGATTCCCGCTCACCTGCGAAAACGCAGGCCGGAAGGGGCCGCCTCCCACACGTACTATGTGCTCGCGGGAACTGTACCGATCCTCGTACACAACTGCGATCCGGCGACGGCAGAGCACGACATTCAAAAGGCCATCCAGGATGCTTTCCCCAACCGGAACGTCAGGCAGGGACTAAAGGTCCATCGCCCAGATGGATCGGAACTCACTGATCACGATGTCTATGACGACGACTTCGTCTGCGAGATCACTTGCGGGAAGGGCGCGGGCAAGGTCGGACAAGTGGAAGAACGACTGCTTCCCAGCCTGAAGGATGGTCAGCGCCTAGCCGTCTACGGGCCGAATCTGCGCCCGGGGCCGGCGGCGAGAATTACCGAGCTTGGAGTGCCAGTGTTTCGAAATATGGATGATCTGCTGGAGTGGATTGGTCCGGGTAGAGGCTAATGGAGACAATCGCCCTGGTCTTCCCTGACGCGTCCGTGACCTTGGAGTCGCTGGCTGCGGCCTTGGCTAATTGCGGTGACGTAGCACTTAACGACAAGGTCATCACGGTCCGATTCGATGCATCTCGGGTGTATATCGTCGCGGACGTCATGTCGCACCTCGAAGACATCTTCGAAGAATGGCCCGGGCATCTTGTTCCTAGTGGCCCGGTGGTGATTTTCAGTCTGGACTATCGAAATAAAGAGGATGCGGTAGAGGTAATTTCAGCTCTGGCGCAGCTATTCCCAGTCATCATTGACAGCAACTTTGGATACGTGGGCCCCGGCCTGGGGTTTACTGTTAAAATGCTCGATCATCGCAAGTAGTCTCGATGTGCGAAAGCTGAACATAGGGATGGCTTCCGCCTTATCTATACGGCTTTCGCAATTACCTCGGAGGGCTCAGCGGACTAGTTTCCGCTGGGCCCTCCGAGGCGTCTGACGGCAGTCGTTGACGGCAACGTCAGTGGACTGGTGCTGCGCAAAGCGGCGGGTCGTCGCTGTCGTCGGGGTTGGTGGAGGTCTCGGAGGACTTGCTGAGAGTGCGGCTGAGGAGGTCGATGGCGTCGCGCTGGAGGCGGAGTCTGACGTGGGTGTAGACGGTCGCGGTGACGCCGATGTGGGCGTGACCCAACAGCTCCTTGATGACCACGAGTTCGACGCCCTGGTCCAGGAGGAGGGTGGCGGTGGTGTGTCGGAGGTCGTGGAAGCGGATCCGGCGGAGGCCGGCTTGGTGGAGCAGTGTGGCGAAGCGTCGGTTGAGGGTGCTGGGTTCGACCGGGAGCATGGTGCTGGGCGCGGTGAAGACGTAACCGCGAGGGTTCCAACGCAGTCCTGCCGCCTCCTGCTCGGCCTGCTGGCCGACCCGGTGCGCGTGCAGGGCCTGGACGCAGGCGGCGGGCAGGGCGATGCGGCGCTCGGAGGCTTTGGTCTTGGTGGGGAACAGCACGAGCCCGTTGTCGCTGGTGCGTTGGAGTGAGCGTCGGATCACGGCCGTGCCGGCGTTGAGGTCGACGTCCTCCCAGGTGAGCCCCAGCAGTTCGCCCCGCCGCAACCCGGTGTGGAGGGCGAGGTGCACCACAGGGTGGAGTGGGTGGTCGCGGGTGGTGTCGAGCAGTTGGCGGGCCTCTTCTGCGGTCAGGGGTTCGAACCGTCGCGGCCGGGGTGTGCCGAGCCTGACGTTGCGGGCGACGTTGCGGGGGATCTCCTCTTCCTGGACGGCGTGTTCCAGGGCGGTCTTGATCACGGTGTGGATGTAGGTGAGGGTGAGCGCACTCAACACCCGCCGGCAGCAGTCACCCACGGCACAGCAGCGCTGCTTGGTCCGTGTTCGCTGGTGGTCGGTGCGGCGGGCGCAGCACTGGCAGCGGGTGCGTAGGCCGTCGAGCCAGGTGCGGATGTCCCGGGCGGTGAGTTTGGAGAGCTTCTTGGTACCGAGGCCGGGGATGATGTACAGGCGGGCGACGGCGGCGTAGCGGGTGTGGGTGGTTTCGCGCACGCGGTGCACCGCGACGGTCTCAAGCCAGTAGGTGATCCAGTTGCCGACGGTGCCTTGCGCGTGGACGACCGGGGTGCCGCGGTTGCTGGCGGCCTTGGCGTCGGTGAGCTTGTCCATCGCCTGCTGGCGGGTCTTCCCGTAGACGTGGAGGCGCTGTCGGTTGCCACTGGCGGCCAGCACGTAGGCGGCGGCTTCCCAGCGTCCGTCCTTGCGTTGGAAGACGGTTCCTTCGCCGTTGGCGCGGTTCTTCTTCTGGGCTGCCATCAGGCGGCTTCCTCCAGTCGGGAGGCCACGAACGAGCGGTACGAGCCGTACGGGATGCGGCGGGAGCGGCCGATGGTGATCGAGCGCAGCCGGTTGGTGCGGATCAGGTCGTAGACCGCCGAGCGGCCGAGCCGCAGCCGGGCCATGACCTCGGGAACGGTCATCAGGTCGTCGTCGGACACGGCTCGCCTCCTGCTCGTTCGAGGGCCTGGTCGAGGGCGGTGCGCCAGCGGACGCGTTCGGCGACGGCGCGCAGCAGCCGGGTGGCGAGGGGCGACATGTCGGGGTCGCCAGGTCGCACCGGCTCCCAGACGTAGCGATTGGGGTCAACCCGGCCGGCGGTGTCACCGAGGACTTCCAGGACCCAGGCCCGGCGTTCGGTGCGGTGGTCGGTGAGGGTCTTGCCGGACCATTTGCGGGAGACGAGGACCCGCCGGCCGCCGTAGCCGAGGTGTTCGCGTTTGTGGGCGCGGGAGCGGCAGGCGCCGGGGCGGAGGGCGGGGTGGGCGTTCTTGGGCTGGATGCCGTGGAGAAGCCAGTTGGCGCAGGTGGGTGAGCAGGGTTCGTGGCGGAGTTCGGCGGTAAGGCGGTCGACGTGGTCGCTCTCCGTGGTGCCGGTCGGGGTGTGGCACTCGGCGACGGACTTGGTGAGGTACTTGGTCAGGTAGCGGACGCAGCGGGCGGCCTGCGGTGAGCCGACGAGGACGCCTTGGGCGTCGAGCTGGGGGCCGAAGCGGAGCACGTGCGCGGGCTGGGCTTCGGGTTCGTCGTCGAGTTGGTCGAGGGCGTCGTCCCAGGTGGGCAGCGGCTCTCGGGTGGTCGGATCGAGGAAGGCGCCGTGTTCGGGTGACCAGTGCGGCGGCGCGTCGGGAGCGTGGACCGGGTGGTCGGCGGGCGGCCACCAGACCTGGTGGTAGGTGGCGGCGACGACCTGGCGCAGTTCGGCGCGGGAGACGGTGCCCCGCAGGGCGAGGTGCAGGTGCGGGGCGAGGCGGCGTTGGGGTTCGACGACGGCGAAGTACTGGACGTCGTGGCCGACGAAGCGGCGGAGGTTCTGGACGAACCGGTCGATGAGCTTGGGGAAGTGGAGGGCGTCGCGTGCGGCCCGGCGGTAGTCGTAGGTGGTCGGGTCGACGGGGGTGCCGTCGGCGCGGACGCGTCCGTACGAGGGCAGGGTGAGGGTCAGGAACAGCGAGGGGCGGAAGGTCCGGCCGTCAGGGGTGGTGTACGCCTTGCCGAGGGTGCGGTTCTCGACCGGGCGGCGGGGCAGGTCGCTGCTGTCCTGCCGGCGTCGGGTGGAGCGGACCCGGCGGGCGGCCGGGGCGGGGGCGAGGGAGCCGCGGACACCGGTCTCGGCGAGTTCGGTGTCGATCTCGACCAGCAGCGAGGCGAGTTCGTCGGCCTCCGCCCCGGTGGCCGCGGTGTGGGCCTTGGTCAGGTCGGCCCGCAGTTCGCTGAGGTACCGCTGCGCGGCGGTGGCGGCATCGGGTTCGAGGACGGGCTCCTCGGTGAGGTGCCAGCCCTCGCGGCACTGGGCGGCGCGCAGGCGGCGCTTGCGTTCGGCGCAGCTGGGGCACAGGCTCGCGCGGGTGGCGCCGCACGGGATGTCGACGAGCTCGGTGTGGCCGGTGGCGGTGTCGGTGCGGCGCAGGGCCACCGGCCGGACGCAGACGCCGTGTTCCTCGGCGACCTGGCGGAGCACGGAACGGGCCAGGGGCATCCGGGCCCGTTCCGTGCGGGTGGTTCCGGTCATCAGCGGTCTTCCGAGTAGCAGAAGACGTAGAGGGTCTCCATCAGGCGGACCAGGTCGTGGCCGGTGGTGATGGGCGGGAAGCCGGCGTCCTCGATCCGGCGGGCGATGTCGAAGAGCAGGCCGCGGGTGAAGCGCGGGTCCTGGCCGTTCGCCGGCGTGGGGACGGGGTAGTTGGCGGCGGTGGGCAGGCGACGGTTGGACATGGCGGTACCTCCGGTCAGGGGTGGATGGTGGCGAGGGTCTTGGTGAGCCAGGCGAGCAGGTGCTTGATCAGGGAGGCGGCGCCGGTCTCGGCGAGGAGGAAGCCGAAGACGCCGCAGAGGATCAGGTGCGTGGCCTTCAGGGCCTGGTGCCGGAGGAGGACGGCGATCAGGGCGCCGAGGAACAGGACGAGCGAGCCGGTGACGATCACGGCTGTGCAACTCCTTCCGAGGACGTGTCCACGTTGCTGTCCAGGGGGCTAGACACCCCATAGACGGACTGGTTGTCGTACCGGGCGACCAGGGCCTCGATCTCGGCGTCGGAGACGTAGGCCGCCCGCACGCGGACCGGGGTCGGGCTGCCCTCGTTGCGGACGTAGCCGACGCCCGCGCCGGTCGTGGGGTCGGGCGAGATCAGGTCCGCGTACGCGCCCCGGTCGCGGGCGCCGCTGCCGAGGACCATGTCCACCTGCGCGGCTTCGTCCATGCGCAGGGCGATCCGGTCGGGGAACAGGTTGCGGAGGTTCATGACTTCCTTGCGGGGGTCCTGGAGAGCCCCGACGAGGCAGAAGCCGACCGAGCGGCCCTGGCTGGTCAGGGTGGCGATCGCCGCCTCGGCACGGCGCCGGAGGTCCCGGTCGGGTTGGTAGGCGGTGAGGAAGGCGAGTTCGTCGACCATGACGACGACGAACGGCGAAGCCGCGCTGGGGACATGGGCCCGGAGGCGGCCGGCGAAGGCCAGGGCGCGTTCCTGCATCCGGTCGACGGCCGCTTCGAGCAGCTCGACCATGACCTCGGGGTCGCTGGCGTACCTGGTGAACAGGCTTGCACCGAAGGATAGTTCCATGCGCTTCGGGTCCAGCGCCCAGATCTCCACCAGGCCGGCGGACGCTCCGGGCAGCAGTTCCCGGACCACGCCCCACAGGACGGATCCCTTTCCGGAGCCGGTGACCCCGGCGACCAGGACATGGGTGCCGTGCAATCGCAAGTGCCAGGGATCGCCGTCCTCCTGAGCGCCGATCCTCACCGACCGCCACGGGACTTGGCCGAGCGGTTCGGTCGCAGCTCCACCTCCGCCGCCACGTCCGCCAGGTGCCGCCGTGCTCGGCGGACCAGCCTCAGGGCTGCCACCAGTGTCCGGAAGCCCAGGTGCCGAAGCCGCCCAGGCGGACGCGGCGGCCTTCCGCGTTCCGACCGCCACGCGGCGAAGGCGAAACCGGCACCTCCCGGCCAGCGCCCGGATCCGACCGAACCACCCCCTGACCCGACTGCGGAGCGTTCGCCGCACCGGCTTGGGAATGCGGCCGGAAGCCGTGAACGGCTTGGCGAGCGGGTCGAAGGTCCACGCCCGCAGGACCACGGCCCCGCGACGGAGGCTGGTCACTTCCACCCGGTGGACGCGCCAGGCGTGCGCGATCCCGTGCGCGTGCTGGGCTACCTGTTCGGGGACCTGGCCCGGCAGCAACCCGATCAGGACGTCCAGGCCACCGGGGTGCTTGCGCATCCGTGCGATGCGCGGCCACACGTACTCGTACGGGGCGTCGAAGCGGGGCAGCGGTGCCTGCTGCCACAGCCCCAGGGAGTAGCTCAACTCCGGCCAGCCGCGCCGGATCCGCGAGCGCAAGGACTTCGCCCGGTACACCAGCCGGCCGACCGGACCGGCGACGAGGACCGCGATCACCACCAACCCGGCGGTCGGGCCGAGGTGGACCACGACCCACGAGTAGCCGATCAAGGCGGCCAGCAGGGCCAGGAGCACGGACTTGAGGGTGCTGCTCAACTTGAACATGTCTGTGTTTCACCTCAGTTCACACCGTGAGGGGGGTGGGTGGCGCCGTCCGGCGCGCGAGTCGACGTGCAGCCGCGCGCCAGGACGGGCGAAGCCGGGGTCAGGCCGCGGACTTCGCGGAGGAGCGGGCCGGGGCGGGCGCCCTGACGCCGGTGGCCTTGAACGAGTAGGCGACCCGGCCGCTGTTGTTGACGTAGGCCGTCACGGTCAGGCCGTCGAACTCGACCGGCCGGAAGGGCAGGCCCGGAGCCGCGTCCGGCAGCACCGGAAGGACCGGGGCCACGACCTTGACGCGGGCGGAGGTGTCGCGCGCCTCCGGGTCCGGGTCGACCACCGAGACGACCCAGAGCGGGTGCCCGGTCGACTTGTCGCGCGCCTGCACCTTCGTGCCGCTCTTGCTCGCCTCGAAGTCGGCGACCGGCTCGACCGAGACGGCGAACGCGCCGGCGGGGAAGACGTCCTCGAAACGGACGGGGATCGCACCACGGATGGCCATCAGGATCTCTCCTGTCTACCCCCCTGGACAGTCGGAGGCCGACCGCCCCGAGATTGCCGTCTAGGGGGGTAGGCAACAAGGTAGAGCGTCGTCCGCTCGACTGTCTAGGGGGATATACAAAGATCTTGACTGGCCGTCAGGTCCACTCGGCCCTGTCGTCCCGGATCAGGCCTGAACGGGCGGGATGTCGATCTCGTACGAGAGTCGGAATCGGTCGGCAGCAAGCACGATGTCCGCCGTCTCGACCGCCAACTCGCCCGCCCAGTGGGTGCGTTCTATTGCGAGCACGGTCGAGCCCAGCGGGATGCCGAGCGGCTCCGCCTCGATCTCAAGGACCGGCCTGGCGGACACGTCCTCGGTCACCCGCGTGACCGCGATGTCGATGGCGGACATCCGCGCCACCACGCCGGAGCCGGCCAGCGGACCGTTCTCGGGCAATACGACGGCCGTCCCTCCGGTGACCGCCATCGGCTCCCAGCTGATCGACAGTTGGGTCGGTTCGCCGTCGGCGCGGAAGACGTACTGGCTCTGCATCACCGGATCGCCCTCCGGGATGCCGAGCCGGAGAGCCAGAGCGGCGGTCGCGTACGTCTTCTGGGAGTCGCACGACCACGACGGCTCGACCCCGCGGGCGCGGCTCTCTGCGGCGAACGGGCTGCCGGCCGCGTGGTAGCGCCCGCGTGCCATCCGCGCCGGTACCGGCCGGACGCGCACATAGGTCCCCGAGCCCGGGCGCCCCTCGACCAACCCCTCAGCGGTCAGTACCCGGAGGGCCTGCCTGACCGGTTGCTCCGAGACCCCGTGGTCACGGCACAGGTCCGCGATGCTCGGCATCCGCGAGCCCGGCGCCCGTTCGCCCGAAACGATCTCGGCGCGCAAGGCATCCGCCAGTCGCAGATACGCCGGTCGTCCCAACTCTCGCACGAGCGCCCCTATCTCACGTTTTCTCACATCAGCTTGACAAGCTCGGACCCGAGCTTTCAAGCTCGAATCCGAGCTTCACGCAAAGTATCCGACTGATCGCGCCACAGAGAAGCAGAGGGGCACCCCCATGCCATGGATCGCTCGCTTCCCCGGAGTCCCCGAGTCCGCAGGTGCGGCCCGCAACCTGGTCCGCGAGGCCCTCGATGGACACCCCCGGGTCGCGGACGCCGAACTGATCGTCTCCGAGCTCGTGACCAACTCCGTTCTCCACAGCAGGTCCGGCCGCCCGGGCGGCTCGGTGTGGGTGGAGATCCGGCGCTCGTCCGGCACGGTCTTGATCGACGTCGCCGACGAGGGAGGTCAGGGTGGAGTTCCCGGCCTCCGGGCCCCCGACGAGGCCGCCGATTTCGGCCGCGGTCTCACCCTGGTCGACGCCCTGGCCGACTCGTGGGGCGCGCACAACGACGGCGATGACTACCGCTCCGTGTGGGCGCAGCTAACATCCACCGCAGAAGAACAAGCCAGTACCACCAACGATTCGCCCGTTCCACAGGGCGTATAGCCCCCTATACAACGACGGCCAAAGCTGCCGCCAGGAGACCCCGCGATGCCCCACGACACACAGCGAACCGGCCGACACCTGCGTTTGCTGATCCTGTCTATCCCCCTAGACTCTGCGTTGACTGGGGCAGACACCGGAGGGGACATGGCGGGAGAAACGCAGCGGATCGCCGCCATCAAGAACCCGTTCGAGCTGCTACGTGCAGCCACCGTGCGGCTTGCCGAGGCGCAGCAGGAGGTCACCGAGCTGTCGCGGCTGCGTCAGCGGGTGATCTCCGAGCTGCACGAACAGGGCATGTCCTACGCCCAGATCGCCGCCGAGGCCGGACTCACCCGGGGGCGGATCCACCAGCTCAAGCACTCGGCACCCGCGCCCGAAGGGGCGTTCCTGGGAAACGCGCGACTGATCATCGCGACGCCGCTCAAGCAGGAGGCCGGCAATGCCAGGCCGGTCCTGGCCGCCGAGGACTTCGCAGCCGCCCAACGGCTCGGCGACCTCGCCCGCTCCTACAAGCTCGAACCGAGCTTCGAGCACGTGCCGATCGGAGGCGAGATCGACCTCAACCGCGAGGACATGATCGTCATCTGCGGCCCCCGGCTCTCCAGCCACGTCGCCGGGGTGCTCGCCCAGGACCCGTCGATCTGCTTCGAACGCGCCCCCGACGGACCGTGGACCCTGCGCGACCGCGAGGCCGGCGTCGCCTACCGCTCCGGCATGGACTCCGAACCCGCCCTCAACTCCGATGTGGCGTACCTCGGCCGACTCCCGCGGCCCGACGGCCAGGGCCTGGTCATGGTCCTCACCGGGATCCACCCGCAGGGCACGCTCGGCGTCGTCCACCTGATCGTCAACGACCTCGCCGACCTCTACCAGCAGGCCGGCACCGGCCGGTTCTCCGTCCTGCTGAACGTCGACTACAACCCCCAGGACAACGAGCCCGTGCGCGTCCGCCTACTGTCGCCGTTCTACCGGCACGAGGCAGACTGACCGGGTGCATCTGGAGATCGCCACCGAACCCGCCCGCCAGGACCGCCCCAACGAGGACTTCGTCGCGGCCAGCCCGAGCGCCGTCGTCCTGCTCGACGGCGCCGGCACCCCGCCCGGATCCGACTGCGGCTGCTCCCACGGCGTGGCGTGGTTCGTCACCCGGCTCGGCGTCAACCTGCTCGCCGGCGTGACCAACCAGCCCGACCGCGCCCTGACCGACTGCCTCGCGGACGCCATCACCACCACCGCCGCACTGCACGCCGAGTGCGACCTCACCCACCCCGGCACCCCGTCGGCCACCGTCATCGCGGTCCGCCTCACCGACCAGGACCTCGAATACCTGGTCCTCGCCGACTCCACCCTGATCGTCGAACACGCCGACCCCGCCACCGGACCCGTCGCCATCACCGACGACCGCGAGGCCCTGGTCGGCGCAACCCTCCGCGGCTCCATGGACGCCGTCCCCACCGGCACTGCCGAACACGGCGACGCCCTCCGCCGCTACGTCGAGGCCATGCGCGCCCACCGCAACCAGCCCGACGGCTTCTGGGTCGCCGCCGCCGACCCCACCACCGCCCACGCCGCACTCACCGGCACCGTCCCGCGCACCGAGGTCACCGGCTTCACCATGGTCAGCGACGGCGCCTCCCGCCTGGTCGACCGCTTCCGCCTCGCCGACTGGCCCGAGGCCCTCAAGCTCATCCACGACCAGGGCCCGGCCGCCCTCATCCGCGCAGTCCGCACTGCCGAACTCGCCGACGCCGACGGCAAACGCTGGCCCCGCGGCAAGGCCCACGACGACACCGCCGTCGCCACCGTCACGGTGTAGCCCGCGTGTCCCGTAGCCATGCCGAAGTGACTGCCGCATTCCGCTGTTCAAGGGCTTGGGCGCGCGCGTTGCGCGCGCCGCTGCCCCGCCCCGGGGGGCCGTCGGCGGGGGTGCGGGCTGGCGCCCGGTCCCGGCGCGACCGCCCGAACGGGGCAGCAGGTGCCTGGGGCCGGCCGCTCCGCCGTTTTACCCACCTCCCCGGCCAGGGACCCGCGTCGAGCAAGACCGGGGGGGCCACTCGGCCACACTGCGGTCAGGCCCAAAAGCCCTGACCGAGCCGCAGAAGCTTACGGCCCCCCGATCATGCCCGACCCCAGACCGGACAGGACACCGGCCAAAACCGCTCCACCGCCGACGGTCGCACCTGACGGCCCGTCGTGGTGTAGACCACTGACAGCAACGCTGACGGCAACAAGCCCGCACAACAACGCACTTCCACGCACCTCCGCACACGGGTAGATTCCCGCTCACCTGCGAAAACGCAGGCCGGAAGGGGCCGCCTCCCACACGTACTATGTGCTGGCCGGATCGACTCCGGTTCTGGTCCACAATTGTGGTCCATTATCTTCCAATCGCTATCCGGAGCGTCTTGAGGGCGAGATGAGTTTGATGAAACTGGTCGGCGCCGCCCCGCTGGAAGCTGGTTATTCTGAGTTCGGCGCGGTCATGGCCGGGAGTGGGAATTACATCTGGTCGGTCGATACGGCTGGCAAACTCAGAATCATTGAGGGGGGCTTCAACCATACGGTGCTCACAGGAGGGGCTGATGTTGTCGGTACTGGAGGTTTTCGCGCATCGAACGGGCAAGTAATACATCTCGACAACAGGACGGGCCATTATCTTCCCTATGAAGATCAGGCTGCTCAGGCATTACAGAATGGCGTGGACGCGTTCAGGAATGCGGGCGTGCATGTTCCGGATAGCGTAACGTTTAATCTTGGGGGAGAGCCGCGGCCGTGACGACCGAACCGCTAGACCTGTATAATAGGCTACGTGCCGATAGTCCGGCGGACTATCGCGCGTGGATAGCCGCACACATGCCAGCAGGCATGCATCTTCAGGCCTGGGGTGCAGTCAATGACTTGCTGAAGACGGACGCAATATACGCGCTCGCTGATCCGGATAATCACCCGCAGGAGGATTTCGACCGTGCCGTCGAGTTCGTGATCGTGCGATTGAAGCAGGGCGAATTCCGGCGTTCATGGGGATCAACTGGCTAGGTGTCTATGTAACGACAGCTGATCAGTTTGGCTGGACCATTGAGCATCCGAAACTCAGTCCGGACAACTTTGGGCGGCGTGTCCTGACGTGTCTTCCGTCGGAGCGATTCGAGGCGTCTAAACTTGCCGAGCGACTGCGCATCGGAGGACACTGGCAAGAGACCGGCCTCGGGCTAGATCGGGACGCATGGTTGGCAATGAGGTCCGTCAGACTGGAACTGGAATGGGCCGTGCCGCGGATCAAAGATCCACAACTCGCAACCACGGTGAAGGACTGGCTCGAACTCATATGCCAGATCGACGCCTTGATCGATCGAACGAGCTAGCTTCGATTTAGCCAGAAGCCCCGCCAGATTACGCCTGAGTTCTAGTGGTCGTTGCAACACCCCATCCCAAGGGGTGCGATGGACTTCGAGATTCGTGGGAACCGGACGGTGGCCCAGGGGCCGAAGCGGCTGGTCCGCGAGCGGGCGGAATACTTCCGGCTCGTGGACCAGGGCTTCAGCGGCAAAGAGGCGTCCCAGCTCGTGGGTATCCACGAGCGGACCGGCCGTGAATGGCGCAACGGCCGGATGGACCCCGCAAGGTCCAGGCCGCCCGCTCGACCCGAGCGGGCGGCCTGTTCCGGGACACCGGGCCGCTATCTGGGCCAGGACGAGCGCATCCACATCGCCGACCGCCTGCGGGAGAAGGCGAGCGTGCGGATGATCGCGGCCGAGCTGGGCCGCAGCCCGTCCACGGTCAGCCGGGAGATCCGCCGCAACAGCACGGTGGATCCCCGCGGCCGGCGGCACTACCGGCCCCATGCCGCCCACGCCCGTGCCGAGGCCCGCAGGCCGCGCCCCAAGCCGGGCGAGATCGGCCGGAACCCGCGGTTGCGGGACTTCATCCAGGACCGGCCGGCCAGGAAGTGGAGCCCGGAGCAGATCTGTCAGGCTCCGCGGGACACCTTTCCCGAGCGGCCGGAGATGCACGTGGTCCACGAGACGGTCTACCAGGCCCTCTACGTCCAGGGCCGCGGAGAGTTGCGCCGCGAGCTGGCCGCTGCCCTGCGGACCGGAAGAGCCCGGCGCAAGCCGAACCGGCAGGCCGGCTGCCGCCAGCGCAGGTTCGCCACCCCGATGGTCATGATCAGTGAACGCCCGGCCGAGGCGGAGGACCGGGCGGTGCCCGGCCACTGGGAGGGCGACCTGATCATCGGCAAGGACGGCGCCTCCGCTATCGGGACCCTGGTCGAACGCGCCACCCGCTACGTGATGCTCCCGCACCTGCCCCGCGGCCGCACCGCCGAACAGGTCCGCGACGCACTGGTGGAAACCGTCCAGACCCTGCCCACGCACCTGGTGCGCTCGCTGACCTGGGACCAGGGCGCCGAGATGGCCGCCCACGGCTCGTTCACCGTCGCCACCGGCGTCCCGGTCTACTTCTGCGACCCGGCCAGCCCCTGGCAGCGCGGCTCGAACGAGAACACCAACGGACTGCTGCGACAGTACTTCCCCAAGGGAACCGACCTGGCCGTCCACGGCCCGGAACACCTGGCCGCCGTCGCCGCCGAGCTCAACGGCCGCCCACGCAAAACGCTCGGCTGGGAAACCCCAGCCGAGCGCCTGCATAAACTGCTCGCGGCTTGATCAACAAACCACGCGTTGCAACGACCCCTAGAACGCTGATGAAGATGTTGGGTTCTGGCCCCACCGCGTGAGCGGTGGGGCCAGACTCGTTTCTGTGGCGATGGGGGAATGGGCCGGGGATA